>URMI01000131.1 GCA_900548845.1 uncultured Clostridia bacterium
TCCATGCTCAACCGTTTCGGCGCGCTCTTTTTAGGCGTTGCGCTCAGTATGTCTGTTGCCGCCGTCCGAATGACGCGCAGTCTTTCTGAGGCACATACCCCGCGGGCGATCACATTGGGTATGCTCATCTCCATGTCATTCGTGCCCATGCTCAAAGGGGAGATAAAGAGGGTGCGCGAGGCGATGAAGACGCGCGGCGCAGGCAGCGTGCTCGAGCCTAAAATACTCTACCGCGCCTTCCTCGTGCCCTTCGTCATGCGGCTCGTCAACATTTCAGATACGCTCGCGCTGTCCGTCGAAACGCGCGGCTTTACCTTGGGCGGCAGCCTGTACTCTATCTATCAAAAACAATCTCCCGCTCTTTCCGACGTGTTGTTCCTTCTCGGAATTATCGCGGGCGCGGTGTTGGTGGTCGTCTTATGAACGCGATAGAATTAAAACAAGTCAATTTTTCCTACGACGGAAAGACGAAGATCCTCGAAAACACCGACTTTACCGCAGAGTACGGTGAAGTAACGCTCCTTTCCGGGCATTCGGGCGAGGGAAAGAGCACGCTCATGTATATTGTCAGCGGCATCATCCCCAACGTCAATTACGGCGAACTAACGGGCGAAGTCAGGATCGCGGGCGAGGACATCAAGGGCAAAAAGCTCGGCTACATCTGCCGAAAGGTGGGCGTCGTCTTGCAGAACGCCGACGAGCAAATCATACAAAAAGTGGTCGAGGACGAGATCGCCTTCGGCTGCGAAAACCTCGCGTTCCCGCCCGACAAGATACAAAAGCAGATAGATATTGTATGCAACCTTTTGAAACTTGATAAAGGCTGGAAGTGCCGCACTCTTTCGGGCGGGCAGAAACAGCGCCTCATCACGGCTTCGACGCTTGCAATGGGGCAGAAGATCATCATTTTGGATGAACCCCTCGCCAATCTCGACAAAGACGGCGCGGCAATGCTGATGGGAACATTGCGCTCGCTCGCCAAAGCCGGGTATTGCGTGGTCGTCATCGAACACCGCCTTGATATGGTGCTGCCGTTCGTCGATACCGTATGGCATATCGGCGATAAGACGGTAAAGAAAATAGAGGACAAAGCGGCGTATTTGCAGGCACAGACGGCGAAGATAGCGGATCGTTGCAAGCCTTTTGAAGGCACAGCGCCGCTGTTCACACTCAAAAACGTAAAGTTTGCCGTCAAAGACGGGGAAATTCTCAAAGATATCTCGCTTGAGATCCCGAAGGGAAGCAGAACGGTCTTTCTCGGTGAAAATGGCTGCGGTAAGACCACGCTCATGCGGCTCATTGCGCGCCTCTACAAACCGACGGGCGGCACGATCACGCAGTATCTCGACGGAAAGTTCAGGCAAAAACCGCGCGGCAGCCGCGCCTGGTACAAAAAAGTAGGCGTCGTCTATCAGAATCCCGACTATCAGCTCTTCATGCCGACGGTGGAAAAAGAATTGGGTTTCGGCGCGCCCTCGCCCGAATACGCCGAGCATATCGCGGGATTATTCGGTATTAAGCACCTCTGGCGCCGTCACCCGCAGTCGCTCTCCGAAGGGCAGAAACGCCGCGTCTCCATTGCCGCGGTCGTCGCGTGCCAACCCGAAGTTTTGCTTTTGGATGAACCGACGGTGGGGCAGGACTACGACGGCCTCTGCCAGATGGTAGAGATCCTCAACAAGCTCCACGAGCAGACGGGCAACACGATGATAACAATTACCCACGACGTGCGCTGCGCCGAAGCGCTCTGCGATCGGGCATACCTCATCGCAGACGGCACCATTCAAAGAAGCGGCGGAAAACAACTCGTGCGGGAATATTTTCTCGGGCAGTCCGAAATTTGCTCTCTGTCTTGACAATCTGCCTCAGCTAGGACACAATAGAGGAGACCAAACAAGGGGGCAACTCCTTATGCGCGATCAAGTCCTGCTTGCAAAGGGCGGGCAGGAAGTCGGCGTCTACCTGCAAAAAAAGGCGCCTTCGCCGTCCGCATTGCAGCACAAAATTTCTGCCGCGATCTCAATAGCATCTGCGGCTGCCGCGCCTATCTCACGCAAGAGGCGTAAAATGCCGTATTCCTCATCGGCATCCTCGGCGAAGACGCCGCTATAGACGCACTCACAGGAGATACCGTCAAAGATCTCCGCGATGAAAGCGGGGAACTTCGTTGGGAGAGCTATCTTGTCAAGCTTTTGAAGGGCGGGCGCGTCGTCCTGGCGGGGCAGGGAAGAAGGGGAGCGATTTTTGCAGTTTACGAACTTTCCCGCCTTTTCGGCGTTTTGCCTTGGTATTTCTTTGCCGACGTCCCCGTCAAAAAAAGCGAAGCGCTCTTCCTTCCGCAGAACTTTTTGAAGACCGACTGGCCCTCCGTGCAGTACCGCGGCATCTTCCTCAACGACGAAGAAGAGCTCAACGCCTGGGCAAAGCAGCACACCAACGACGGCACCATCGGCCCCGAGACCTACCGCCATGTCTTCGAACTCATCCTGCGGCTCAGGGGCAACTACATCTGGCCCGCCATGCACGTCAACGCGTTCAATGCAGACCCCGAAAACGGTCGCCTTGCGGATGAAATGGGCATCGTCGTCGGCACCTCGCACTGCGATATGCTGCTTCGGAGCAACCAGCACGAGTACGATCCCTGGGTCGGGAAAAAGGGCTATCAAGGGCTTTTGTATGACTATTCCATCGCAGAGAACCGCCCGCGCCGCTGAGCTATCTCTTCATCAACAGCATCCCGCTCGCGCAGACGGGAGCGGAACTTCGCAAAGCCTATGAAAACGGCATCCGCAAGATCTGGGTGGATAATGTCGGCGCGCTGAAGCCGCTCGAACAGGACATGGAATATTTCCTCGCTTTCGGGTGGGATGCCGCCCGCCCCGAAGCCCCCGTTCATCGCGTGCACGACTATCTCACCGCGTGGTTCAACGAGCAGTTCTCGGGCAATTTCGGCGAAGAATGCGCACGCATCTACGAAGGCTATGCGCAGATCACCAATGTCTGCAAAGTGGAGCACCTTACCCGCGACGTCTTTTCTCAGACCGCTTACGGCGATGAAGCGGGGCGCAGGGTCAACCGCCTCCAAGAGCTGTATTTCCGCGTCTGCCGCGTCCACGATGCGCTTCCCGCAGCCGAGCGCGACGCCTTCTTCGAACTTCTCGGCATGAAAGTTTCGGCGTCTTATTTCATCAACGCAGCCTTTTACTATGCCGACCGCAGCAGGCTCTGTTACCGTCAGGGCAAGATGCAGTGTGCCGATGAATATCTACGCCTTTCCCGTCTTCTGATGGGCTGCAAACGTCAGCTTTTGCACTTTTACAACGAGACCATGGCAAACGGCAAGTGGAAGGGCATTTTAACGCCCGAAGCCTTTCCTCCGCCCGCATCCTGCCTCTATACGGATGCAAAGCCCGCGCTCTCCATTGGCAAAACGCAGATGGGCGTCATCGTATGGAACGAGGAACAGGAAAGCGCTTCGCCCTGCCTCACATTCGATGAAAAGGGCGTCCAGACCAAGTGGCTCGAGATCTTCAACCGCGGCGCGGGCAGCTTCTCTTTTACCATCGAAAACAACTGTCCCTTCCTTTCGCTCTCTGCAGCGGAAGGGGAGGTCGCAACGGAAACGCGCGTCCTTGTCACGCTCACGGGAACGCCGCAAAACGGCTCCCTCCTCATCCGTTCCGACCGCGGCGAAAAAACGCTCATCGCGGTCGCTCCCGCGCCCGATCCGTGGCTGGCTTTTTCCGCATCGGAGATGCAGCCCTCGCCCGCACATGGCTTCCGCCGCATTTCGTACCTCGACCGCATGCAGGGCGCCTGTATGGAGGCGCAGGCGGGCGGCGCACGCCTGGAAAGCAAGTTCACTCAGCCCGTTGCGGGAGCGTGCACCGTGGAGCTTACGCGCTATCTTACGCTCGACAGAACGGGCCGCATGCGCATCCGCGTGCTGCTCGACGGAACGGCGCAAGAGCTCGAAAGCCTTGCAACGGACGAGTGGCGCCCCGGCTGGTTCGAAGCCGTAAGATACAACGGCGAAAAACTGCGCTGTACGTTCCCGGACGTCCCGGCGGGCGAGCATACCCTCGTTCTGGAAGCAGTCGACCGCTATTTCACGCTCGGCAGAGTCACGCTTTACTTCGGGAATGCCCCCATAGAGAAGTCGCAGCTCGGCCCCGAGCTGCCCGAAACGCTTTCCTATGAAGCCATCCCTTCCGTGGAGGAAGGGGCATTGGAGCGCGATACGCTTGCAAGGTTCCATATTGCGGCAAAGGACGTCCCGCCCGTCAAACTCACCTATGCGGGGCACGGTTATTGGACCATCGACCGCCTGTATGTTCCCAACGAGGAGCGCGATCAGGCATTTGCGCCTCCCCGCTACCCCTTTAGATCGGAAGAGCGTCGTGTAG
>URMI01000132.1 GCA_900548845.1 uncultured Clostridia bacterium
CGCCCCTCGCTGCGGCGGAAGCGCGCCGCCTGCTCGATGCGCGGCAGCACTTCCGAAATGAGCGTCTCCGTCTCCCCGTTCCCCTTCCCGTGAAAGCCGAGATAGGTGAGGATGAGCGCATTCAGATCAGAATAATTCACGGAACACCCTCTCGAGACGGGAATAGATGGCGTGCGCCGCCCCCGCGTTGTTCATGATATAGAGGTGGATGCCGGGTGCGCCCTTTGCGATGAGGTCGATGATCTGATAGACGGCGTAATTGAGCCCGATCTCCTCCATGACGGCGGGGCGGTCGGAATACACCTCGATCATGTTTCTGAATTCGAGGGGCACCGCGCTGCCGCACATCTCCTTGACGCGCTTGATGTTCTGCACCTTCAGAAGAGGCATGATGCCCGGGATGATGGGCACGGTGACGCCGATCTTCTTCGCCTCGTTGACGAGGCGGTAATAATACGAATTGTCGTAAAAGAGCTGGGTGACGAAGAACTTCGCGCCGCAGTCCTGCTTGCGTTTGAGGGCGGCAAGGTCCTTATAGAGGGTATCGCATTCGGGATGCCCTTCGGGATACGCTGCGCCCGCGAGCGCAAAGGGATATTTTTTGAGATATTCCATGAGGTCGGTCGCGTGCGGGAAGTACTTGCAGTACTCCGCCTCGTAATCGACGGGCTTATCCCCGCGGAGCGCCAACACGTTCTCGACGCCGAGCGACAAAAACTCCTCAGCCGTGCGGTCGATGTCCTCAGGAGAAGAAGGCCCGCCCGTGAGATGGGCAAGGGGCTCAATGCCGCTCTTTTTGATATAGCCCGCGATCTCGGCGGCATTGCGGCTGTTGCTGCCGCTCGCCCCGTAGGTGACGCTGATATAGTCGGGCGAGAGCTCTTTCAAGGCGTCGATGGTCGCAAACACCCCCTTCGTGCCGACGTCCGCGCGCTTGGGCGGGAACACTTCGAAGGAGAGCGTGCGCTTTTTATTTAACAATTCGTAGATCTTCATGCCCCGATTATAACACGCCAAAGCGCAAAATGTCAAACGCCTTGCAAAATTCGCCGAAAAAAGGACGGGGATATTTTACAAAACCCTCTTGCAAGGGGCAAAAAAGCATGCTATAATCGAGCCGATCGAAATATAGGGAGGAACTTATGCACTTTTTGTTTGAACAGGACGGCGCGCTTTATTTCCGCCGCCGCAGGGAACTTTTGAGGATCTGCGCCTGGGGGAAGGGACTTCGCGTTACCGCCACACAGAACCGCGCCTTTTCGGGAAGAGACTGGGCGCTCGACACCCCCATGCAGCACCCCGTAAAGGTGGAGATCGGCGATCATCTCGCCGTCATCGAAAACGGAAATATCCGCGCCGAAGTGACGGAATACGGCAAGATCGCCTTTTACAACACGCAGGGCAAACTGCTCCTCAAAGAGTATTACCGCACCTGGGAATACGGCACCGAAGGCTGGCGGGAACTCGACCAGATCTCGCAGCTGCGCGCCGCAGGCAGGGAATACCGCTCGGTGGGCGGAGACAACTACGCCCTCCGCGTGCGCTTCGAACCCAACGACGAAAAATTCTTCGGCATGGGGCAGTATCAGCAGCCTACCTTTGATCTGAAGGGCTCTACGCTCGAACTCGAACAGAAGAACACGCAGGCGAGCGTCCCCTTCCTGCTCTCTTCGAACGGCTACGGGCTCCTCTGGAACGACCCTTCGGTGGGCAGGGCGACGCTCGGCACCAACTACACCGAATTCACCTCCCGCTCCTCCAAGCAGATCGACTATTGGATCGCGGCGGGCGACACCCCTTCCGACATCCTGACTTCTTACATGGAAGTCGTGGGCAAGCCCCCGATGATGCCCGAATACGGCCTCGGCTTCTGGCAGTGCAAGCTGCGCTATCAGACGCAGGAAGAGCTGCTTTCCGTCGCGCGCGAATATCACCGCCGCAACATTCCCGTAAACGTCATCGTCGTCGACTTCTTCCACTGGACGCAGCAGGGCGACTGGCAGTTCGACAAGCGCTATTGGCCCGACCCCAAGGCAATGACGCAAGAGCTCGATCAAATGGGCATGAAGCTGATGGTCTCCGTCTGGCCGACCGTCGACCGAAATTCCGTCCACTACCGTGAGATGGAGGAGCGCGATCTCCTCGTCCGCGTCGACAGGGGGCTTGCCGTCACGATGGACTGCTGGGGCTTTGAACAGTTCTTCGACGCCACCAACCCCGAGTCGCGCGCATTCGTGTGGAACTGCTGCAAGGAAAATTACAGAAAGAACGGCGTCACCCTCTTCTGGCTGGATGAGGCGGAGCCCGAATATACCGTCGCCGACTGGGAGCTCTACCGCTACTACGACGGCCCCGCGCTCGAATGCGCCAACGAATACCCCGTGCAGTACGCCCGCGCCTTCTACGAGGGCATGAAGGCAGAGGGCGAAGAAAACATCGTCAATCTCATCCGCTGCGCCTGGGCAGGGAGCGCGAAGTATGGTGCGCTCGTGTGGAGCGGAGACGTGCCCTCCACCTTCCAGACGCTCCGCAATCAGTACAACGCGGGGCTCCATATGGCGATGGCGGGCATCCCCTGGTGGACGGCGGACATCGGCGGCTTCCACGGCGGCAATATCCACGACCCCGCCTTCCACGAACTGCTCGCCCGCTGGTTTGAATTTGCGACCTATCTTCCCGTCATGCGCCTGCACGGCGACAGAGACCCCCACGACAAACCCCCGCTCGGCAAAGACGGAGGCGGCATGTGCTTCACGGGCGCGGAGAACGAAGTCTGGGCGTATCCCCCCTTCGTGCAGTCCATCATGGAAGAGCATATCCGCCGCCGCGAAGAGATGCGCGATTACCTCAGAGAGGTCATGAAGAAGGCGCACGAGGAAGGCGCGCCCGTCATCCGTCCCCTCTTCTACTCCTTCCCCGACGACAAGAACTGCTGGGAGGAACACGAGGAATTTTTGCTCGGCGAAAATCTCCTCGTCTGCCCCGTGCTCGAAGCGAACGTGCACGAGCGGAAAGTTTACTTCCCCGCGGGCGCCGATTGGCTTTCTGAAGACGGCACCCTGTACAAAGGCGGCACAAAAGCGACCGTCCCTGCCCCCATCGAACGCATCCCTGTATTCAGAAAGATATAATTGTAAGAGCCTGCGCGTGCTTCGCAGGCTCTTTGATTATATCAAGTTCAGATCGTATTTTCTGACGGAAAGGAGCTTTGCTTCCCCGCCCTCCGCAAAGAAGGAGATGCCCCGATCGCCCTCGTCGGCATAGATATTTCCCGTCATCACGCCCCTTCCGCCGTTCAAGAACACTTCCGCGCTTGAAACGTCCAGAAAGATGCGGAAGGAGATCGTTCCGTTCCCGAGGGAAAGGGGCAGAACGCGCACGTTCGACTCGTTTTCGCTCCCCCGCTGATCGGCGCCCGAGCGGCTGCGGTCAAAGACGACGCGCCCCGCCTCCGCGTCATAAAATACCAACGTCTCGTGTGTTTCGCCCTGAAAAAGGACAACCCCCGCACGCTTGGCGCTCCCGAGGGAAAAGACGGCTTCGAGTTCAAGCACCATCCCCTCGATGCCGGCAAGCTGCCTGCGCTCGTTGCAGAGCGGGATGTCGTGATAAGAAACCTCGCCGCAGCGGTGACCTTCGATCTCTTTGACGGGCGTTTGAAAGAGCGCACCGTCGATAATGTGCAGTTCGCGCGGGAGCGTAAAACTCCCCGCCCAGCCGTCCTTTGCCGTGGGGATGGTGCGCCCCCACATCTGCTTCCAAGCGATGAGCACCCTTCTCCCGTCGGGAAGGCGCATGGTCTGCGGCGCGTAAAAATCAAAGCCCCCGTCGAGTTCGCCGCAGGTCTCGGGCTCAAACCGCCCCGAGGAAAGGCCGAGACGCCCCGTCATATAGAGCGAAGAATGCACATTCTGGAATCTCCCCTCCCGCTCGGGATAATTCATGGCGCAAAAGAGAAGGAGCTCCTTCCCGTCCACTTCGAGATAGTCGGGGCATTCGCACACGCCGTCCACGAAGATGCCGTCCTCTTCCGGCGAGAGCAGCCGCCCCACGAACGACCAATGAAGAAGATCTGGCGAGCGGAAGAGAAGCAGATCGCCCCACTCCCCGTCCTTGACGCCCGTAATGCAGTAAAAGGCGCCCTGCCTTTCAAACACTTTGGGATCGCGGAAATCGCGCCCCGAACACCCTTCGGGGAGGAGCGAAGCAGGAATGACGGGGTTTGCAGCCGCCTTTTCAAACGTGACGCCGTCTTCAGAAACAGCAAGGCATTGCTGCTGCACATTCTTTGCAACGCCAGATCGGAAGAGCGTCGTGTAGGGAAAGAGTGTAG
>URMI01000133.1 GCA_900548845.1 uncultured Clostridia bacterium
CTTCCGATCTTCCGCGGGCTCATGCCGTGGGCGCTCTCCTTCTCGGCGGGCGCGATGATCGCCGTTGTCTGCTCCGAGCTTGTCCCCGAGTGCTTTTCGGGGAGCAAGTCGCTCGCAACGGCGGGAATCGTCCTCGGGTTCTGCCTCATGATGGTGCTCGACGTCGCCCTTTCATGATAGACGCATAAATCCCCGAAAGGGGATGCATACTGCGGGTATGGGCACGAGCAAAGCGGCGCCCGCGGGGCGCAGGACGGCGGTCATCGTCGGGGCATCCTCGGGCATCGGCAAGGAGGTCGCCTTAAAACTCAGCGGCAGGGGGTGGCGCGTCTATAACCTCTCGAGAACGCCCCTCTCTTCGGAACGAGTCAAAACCATGACGGCGGATGCGGCGCGAGAGGGGGAACTTCGCCGCGCCATCCTCGATATAGGCACGGAGTGCGGAAATCTCGATCTTCTCGTCTATTCGGCGGGCTTCTCGATGGCGGCGCCCATCGAGTATGCGGCGGCGGGGGACTACCGCTACCTCTTCGAGGTCAACTACTTCGGCGCGGTGGAGGCGATGAAGGCCGCGCTGCCCTTCCTGAAAAAACGGGGCGGACGTATGATCCTCATCGGCTCGATGGGGGGAGAATTGCCCGTTCCCTTCGACGCATTCTATTCCTCCTCCAAGGCGGCGCTCGCAATGCTTGCGCGCGAGGCGGACATGGAACTTCGTCCCGTGGGCGTGCGGGTGAGCACGATCCCGCTCCCGTCGTCGCGGCAGGGGGAAGGAATGCCTTTCTCCGCGCCTCGGGCAGGGTGCTTCCCGAGCGCGTCACCGACTGGCTGGTGCGCAAGAAATTCCGCCAGCCTTAAAACATAAATCCATGAAAAGCGGCTTGAAATGAGGCCGCTTTTGTGCTATAATTCGAGGTATGAAAGACCTCATCGATTGCGCCATGAAGCGCGAAAAATGCGACCTCGTTGTAAGGGGCGCAAGTGTTCTCAATGTGTTTACGGGCGAGCTCGAGAAAGCCGACGTCGCCGTAAAAGGCGGGAAGATCGCCGCCATCGGGCAGGGATATGAAGGCGGCGCCGTCTTTGATGCGGAGGGGCTTATTGTCCTTCCGGGGCTCATGGACGGGCACATCCATGTGGAGAGCTCGCTGCTGTCTCCCGAGGCCTTCGCGCAGCTTGCAGTCAGCCACGGCACGACGGGCATCGTCGCCGACCCGCACGAGCTCGTCAACGTCGCGGGCATCGCGGGGGCGGAGTATGTGAAAGAGGCGTTCTCCCGCATCCGCAAGGAGGGCATTGAGCCCCTCGACGTCTATCTGCAGCTGCCGTCCTGCGTTCCCGCCACGCCCTTTGAGACGAGCGGCGCCGTCCTCAACGGCACGGAGACCGCCCGTGAGATCGTAAAGCCGCTCTTCTACGGCCTCGGCGAGATGATGAACTATCCGGGCGTCATCGCGGGGGACGAGGACACGCTCAGGAAGATCGAGGCGTCGCACGCGGCGGGCAAGGTGGCGGACGGCCATGCGCCCGACGTGCGCGGCGATGCGCTCAACGCCTACGCGGCGGCGGGCATTGCGACCGACCACGAGTGCGGTTCTCCCGAGGAGTGTCTCGAAAAAATTTCGCGCGGCATCTATGTGCACCTTCGCAACAGTTCCTCGGCGGACAACCTCGCCGTCAACTGTGCGGCCGTCAACCGATACAACTACCGCCGCTTCCTCGCCTGCTCGGACGACAAGAACGCCCATGATCTCGCTTCGCGCGGGCACATGGACGACGCCCTGCGCCGCCTCGTCTCCCGCGGCGTTCCCGCGGCGGAGGCCGTCTCGATGGCGACCATCAACATCGCCGAGTGCTATCACATGACGGGCAAGGGGGCCGTCGCACCCTCGTACGACGCCGACTTCATCCTCGTCGACAATTTGAAGGACTTTACCGTCAAGGCGGTGTTCAAGAGCGGTGTGCTCGTGGCAAGAGAGGGCAAAGCGCTCTTTGAAGAGGGCGAGCACTACCTTCCCGACGCCGTCAGGAGCACCGTGCGCGTCAAACCTGTCACGGCGGACGACTTTAAGATCGACATTCAAAGCGGCAGGGCGCTTGCGATGACCATTCTCCCGCACACGCTCGTCACGGAAGGGGAGGTGGTCCCCGTCAAATGCGAGGACGGCGACGTGCAGGTGAAGGGAACCGACCTTTTGAAGCTCGCCGTCGTGGAGCGCCACTTTGCGACGGGCAACATCGGAAAGGCGCTTCTGAAGGGTTACGGCTTCCACGGGGGCGCGCTCGCCGTCTCGATGGCGCACGACAGCCACAATCTCGTCATTCTCGGCGACGACAACGCGGCGATGGCGCGGGCGGTCGAAGTCATGCTGGAGATCGGCGGAGGCCTCGTGCTCATCTCCGACGAGGGCGAGGACAGCTTCCCCTTCGACATCGCAGGGCTGATGAGTTCGGCTTCCTGCGGGGAAGTTGTCGCACGCACGGGAGAGATCGCGGAGCGTGCGAGAAAGATGGGCGTCAAGGACTGCTACGACCCCGTGCTGACGCTCGTCTTCATGAGCCTGCTCGTCATTCCCAAGCTGAAACTTTCGGACAGGGGCCTCTTCGACGTCGAAAAGTTCGCCTTCACCGATTCGGAGGTGAAGGGATGACGCTTGTCGCGGCCACGGGCAATGCCCATAAGTTGCAGGAAATCAGAGCTATCCTCAGCGGTTTTACCGTCATTTCCGAGAAGGAAGCGGGCTTTTCGGGCGACGTCGAGGAGACGGGTGAGACCTTCCTCGAGAACGCGCTCATCAAGGCGCGCGCCGTTTCAGAAAAGACGGGCCTTCCCGCCATCGCGGACGACAGCGGCATCTGCGCGGAGGCACTCCGCGGCGCCCCCGGCGTGCACAGCGCCCGCTATGCCTCTGAGGACGGGCACAATTCCTCGGACGAGGACAACCGCGCGCTCCTTCTCAAAAACCTTGCAGGGGAGAAAAACCGCCGCGCATGGTTCACGAGCGCCGTCGCCGTCGTCTTCCCCGACGGCCGCGAGGTGACGGCGGAAGGGCACACCTACGGGCATATCCTCGAGAAAGAAACGGGGGAGGGCGGCTTCGGCTATGACTGCCTGTTCTTCTCGGATGACCTTCAAAAGAGCTTCGGCGAGGCGTCGCCCGCGGAAAAGAACGCCGTCTCCCATCGGGGAAGGGCGCTCGAGGCGCTCGCCGCCAAGCTCAGGGAGGGCGCATGAAGACGATCGTCGTCCTCTCCGACTCCCACTACCGCGGCGCTGTGAGAAAGCTCGAGCCGCTCTTTCAGGAGAACGATTACATCGTTCACCTCGGTGACGGTTCGGGCGAGATGCGCTCGGTGCTTGACGAGTACCCCGACAAGGTGCGCGTCTGCCGCGGCAACTGTGACGCCTTCTTCGGCGAGGACGAGTTCGTGCTCGACTTGGAGGGGGTCTCCCTCTTCTGCTGCCACGGGCACAGGTACGGCGTCAAGCAAGGCCTTTCCCGCCTTGCCGAACGCGCCAAGGAACTTGGCTGCGGCGCGGCGCTCTACGGCCACACGCACATCGCCGATATCCGCGATGAGGGCGGCGTCCTCTGTATCAACCCGGGCGCGCTCGGGGCGTACGCAGACGCTTCCTACTGCTATCTCGTCCTTCACAAGGGGAAGATGACCCCGACCATCGTGCCCTTCCACGGCTGAGAGGGGCGAAAACCGCCCGTTTGCGGGCAAAAGTGATAATATAAGCACAACAAATGTTATTTTGTGATAATCAGCCGTTAAAACGTTGCATCTATAAGCTATGCAAATAGTTTTGTTTCAAAACGGTGATATTTGAAGTGCCTTCGTTTGATTGACAGCCGCTGTTTATGAGATTATAATGGCACTATCAAACAAATGCAGGCAACAAAGGCGTTGCGAACTCTCCCCCCGAACGGGGCGGAGAGGCGCGGCGTCTTTTTGTTTGCCCAAAACTTGGAGGTATGTAGTATGAGTGTTCCCCAGATCTTTGCATCCGATGTGTTCAACTGTCAGGTCATGCAGGAAAGACTGCCCAAGGAGACGTACAAGTCTCTCATCAAGACCATTCGCTTCGGGCACCCGCTCGACATGAACGTCGCCAACGTTGTCGCCAACGCGATGAAGGACTGGGCGTTGGAGAAGGGCGCGACGCACTTCACGCACTGGTTCCAGCCCATGACGGGCATCACGGCGGAGAAGCATGACAGCTTCATCTCGCCCACCAAGGACGGCAAGGTCATCATGGAGTTCTCGGGCAAGGAGCTCGTGATGGGGGAGCCCGATGCATCCTCTTTCCCTTCAGATCGGA
>URMI01000134.1 GCA_900548845.1 uncultured Clostridia bacterium
GGGTACGGGCTCACGACGCACGCCATCGACCGTATCTTCGATGAATTTCTGCCCGATCTCATCGTCACGGTGGACTGCGGCATCTCCAACGCCGCGGAAGTCGAGTACATCAAGGAGCAGGGCTGCTACGTCATCGTCACCGACCACCACGAGCTGCCCGAGGAGCTCCCCGACTGCATCTGCATCAACCCCAAATTCAAGGACGATTATCCTTACGACAATCTGTGCGGCGCGGGCGTTGCCTACAAGCTCTCTCGCGCGCTCATCGGCGAGAAGGCGGATGCGCTCCTCGATTTCTGCGCCCTTTCGACGGTGGCGGACAGCGTGCCCCTCCTCGGCGAGAACCGCGATATCGTGGCGGCGGGCCTGGAGCTCATCAAAAGCCGTCCCCGCCCCGCCTTTTCGGCGCTTCTGAATAAGGCGCAGGAAGTGACGGCGCAGACGCTTGCCTTCACGCTCGCGCCCCGCGTCAACGCGGCGGGCAGGATGGGGGACGCCAACGCGGCGCTTCGCCTCTTCACTTCGGAGGACGAGGAGGAGACGCGCGTCCTTGCAGAACTTCTCAACAACTACAATTCCGAGCGTCAGCGGCTGTGCGACGAGCTCTACGAGCGGGCGCGCGCGCAGATCGCGGCGGAGGGCGCCTATCAGAGCGTCGTCATGGCGGAGGGCGAGGACTGGCATCCCGGGCTCATCGGCATCGTGGCGGCGCGCATCGTGGAGGAATTCTCCCGCCCCGCGCTCCTCTTCGTCCGTCGCGGCGATATGCTGCGGGGCTCTGCAAGGAGCATCGAGGCGGTCAACATCTTCGAGGCTCTGAGAAGCTGTTCGGACGAGATCGAGGAATTCGGCGGGCATGCGCAGGCGGCGGGCGTCAACGTGCGCGCCGACCGCTTCGAAGCCCTGAAGAGCGACCTCGACAGCTATATCAAGACGCACTACACGCGCGAAGACTTCATCCCTTCCCTCGTCGTCAGCGGGGAGATCGAAGGGGAGTTTCCCAAGCGGCTCGCTTACGAGATCGAATCTTTGGAACCCTTCGGCGTGGGCAACCGCCGCCCGCTCTTTGTGTGCCGTGCGGGCAGATCGCAGGCGGCGCCCGTCAAGCCCGCCTCGCCGCATATCTCCGTTGCGGGCGAACCGCTCGATCTCATGTATTTCTGGGGCGAGAAGGATCTGACCGTTTTAAGGAGCGATATCCCCAAATCGCTCGTCTTTGAATGCAACGTTTCCAAGTTCCGCGGCAAGGAGTACGTCAAGGGCTTCGTGCGCGCGGTCATCTACGACGGCGCGCAAGGGGAGGACGTCCCCGCCGAGGGCTTCTATCAGGGGCTCCTCGCGCTCAGAGAGGGCGCAAAGCGGCCCGTGGAGCGGATGGGGGAGCAAGAACTCAACGCGCATATCGCAAAAGAGCGCAAAAACTGCGCTTACGGGCTCGCCGCCGTCGCCTACGACAGGCGGACGCTTGCCCGCTTCCCCGCGCTCAAAGGGCTGCCTGCGGAGGTGTTCCGCCTCTCGTCGGGGAACGCCGCCAACGTGGTGCTCTTGTCTCCCGCGCCCGACTGCGACCTTTCCGCCTACCGCGAGGTGGTGTTTCTGGAATCGCCCGCCGTCGTCGCGCAGCCCACGGGCAGGGCAAAGCTCATCGCGAACGCCGATTTATGCGGCTGGGAGCGGCTCGCTTCGCTCCCGCACCCGCGGGCAGACATGGCGGAAGTCTTCTCCGCCCTCCGCGCCGCCGAAGGGACGCTCAGGGGCATGGACGCCGCAGAGGCGGGGCGCAGCTGTGCCTGCCTCGGATTCGGCGCCGAACGCTTCCTCTTCGCGTTTGCGGTGTTCGAAGAGCTGGGGCTCATCGAACTCAAAGAGGGGCGCGTCCACATCATCCGCGGGCAGAAGACGCAGCTCGAAAAGTCGAAGATCTATACTGCGGTTTCAAGGCTTGCAGAAGAGTAAGGTAAATTTGCAAAGGAGGGGGGAACGATGGAAGCCATCCTGATGAAGATCTACGAATACTACACGGGGGAGGAGCGCAACATGCTGCTCCATGCCTACGACTACGCCAAGGCGGCGCACGCAAACCAGAAGCGCGCCTCGGGCGAGCCCTATTTCATCCACCCCTGTGCCGTGGCGGAGATCTTGGTCGATCTCGGGCTCGATCCCGCGACCATTGCGGCGGCGCTTTTGCACGACGTCATCGAAGATACGCCTGTCACCGAAGAGGACATCCGCCGCGAATTCGGCGAGGAAGTCTTATCCCTCGTCGCGGGCGTCACCAAGCTCGATAAGATCGTCTTCAAGTCGCAGGAAGAGGAAGAGGCGGAAAACTTCCGCAAGCTCTTCATCGCCATGGCGAAGGACATCCGCGTCATCATCATCAAACTTGCCGACCGCCTGCACAACATGCGCTCCTTGAACTTCCTCTCCAAGGAGCGGCAGCAACGCATGGCGCGCGAGACGCTGGATATCTATACCCCCATCGCAGGCAGGCTGGGTATTTCGCAGGTCAAGTGCGAGCTCGAAGACCTCTGCCTCAAATATCTCGACCCCGAGGCGTTCGAATACCTCGTCGAGAACATCCATCAGAAGCTCGAAGAGCGCAACCGCTTTGTCGATTACGTCGTCGAAGAGATCAAGAAGATCCTCGTCGAATGCAACATCCACGGCGAGGTGTTCGGGCGCCCCAAGCACTTCTACTCCATCTATAAGAAGATGACGACGAAGAACAAGACGCTCGATCAAATTTACGACCTGACGGCAGTGCGCGTCATCGTCGGCACGGTGGACGAGTGCTACGAAGTGTTCGGCAAGATCCACAAGGAGTGGAAGCCCGTGCCGGGGCGCATCAAGGACTATATCGCAACGCCCAAGCCCAACCTGTATCAGTCGCTGCATACGACGGTCGTCACCAACTTCGGCCAGCCCTTCGAGATCCAGATCCGCACCGAGGAGATGCACCGCACGGCGGAGTACGGTATCGCGGCGCATTGGAAGTATAAGGAACAGACGACGGAGGAAACGACGCTCGATCAGCGCATCTCGTGGATCCGCGAGATGATGGAGCTGCAGGGCGGCCTCAAAGATTCCAAGGAGTTCATGGATACCGTCAAAGGGTCTCTTTTTAGCTCCGAACTCCTCGTCTTTACGCCGCAGGGCAAGGTCATTTCCCTTCCCAACGAGGCGACGCCCGTCGATTTTGCCTATGCCATCCACTCGGAAGTGGGCAACCACTGCACGGGCGCGAAGGTCAACGGCAAGATCGTGCCTCTCAATTCCACGCTCGAACTCGGCGACGTCGTCGAGATCATCACCTCGCCCAACTCCAAGGGGCCTTCGCGCGATTGGCTCAAATTCATCAAATCTACCTCGGCGAAGGCGAAGATCAAGTCCTTCTACAAGCGCGAGATGAAGGATGAGAACATCCGCTTGGGGCGCGATATGCTCGAAGACGCCGCCAAGAGGAAGGGCTATGCGCTTTCCGACCTTCTCACCGACGAGAGCTTCAAAAAGGTCTCCGAAAAGCTTGCCTTCAATTCGCAGGACGAAATGTTCGCCTCCATCGGCTACGGGGCGGTCACCATCAACCAGGTCCTGTATAAGCTCATCGACTTCTTCCGCAAGGAAGTGCCGCAGCCGCTCGTGACGGCGAGCGAGCCTACCTATCACGGCAGGCTTGCAAAAGGGACCGTCACCATCAACGGGCAGACGGGGCTTCTCGTCTCCTTCGCGGGCTGCTGCTCGCCCGTGCCCGGCGACGAGATCGTCGGCTTCGTGACGCGGGGGCGCGGCGTCGTCGTGCACCGCAAGGACTGCCCTAACTTGAAGGGCGCCGATCCCGCCCGTCTGCAGGCGGCGGAGTGGGTCGCCGAAGAGGGCGGCGTGCGCTTCAAGGCGGCTATCGTCGTGACGGCGGACGATCAGGGCGCCGCCATCGGCGCGATCAGTGCGAGCGTCGCCGAGATGCACCTTGAGATCACTTCCATCAACGGCCGCTACGATAAGAACGGCAGCGCCATCGTCGACGTCACCGTCTCGCTCACCAACCGTCAGGATGTCGAAGTGCTCATCAAGAAGATCATGGGGCATCAGAAGATCATCGATGTGAGAAGAGCAAGCTGAAATAGTTCACACTTTTTTGCGTGCCGCAAAAAAGTCGTGAGGAGAATTCGCCGCAAATCTTTCCCTTCGGGAAATCTTCGCGGCGAGGGGTGAAGGTTGTTGGTTTTAACGGGCGCTATCGCCCGCGAACGCGTTTGTCCTTGTTGAACAGTAAGCCCTAAGCATAGGGCAAATTGGGGGAGCCAGCGCAGGGGAACCCTGCTCGG
>URMI01000135.1 GCA_900548845.1 uncultured Clostridia bacterium
TCCATGATAGCCGTATCCCCCTTTCCGTTCACCGTGATGTAGACGGGTTTGCCCGTTTCTTTGCAGAGACGAGAGATCTCCTGATAGTTGTTCCTGATGTCCGACGACGGTCTGATGGTAGGCATAGTATTCCTCCTAGCTTTATTGTATGTAAATTATATCATAATAACGATAGGTTGTCAATATAAAAGCGATAAAAATGCGGCACGCGGTCGGATCGTGCACATACTTCAGCAAAGGGTTTTGCTGCAAAAACGGACGCGGAGGATGCGGGGGCGACAAAAAAGACGGCCGAAGGAACGGCCGCCTTTTTTCAGGGGGAGGAGGGTGTGCGGTGTTTGAGAGGCTGCGGAGAGGTTATGCACCGCCGGGGCAAGAGGCTTCGGCGGAGCTATGCACCGCCGGGGCAAGGGGCTGCGGCGGAGCTATGCACCGCCGGGGCAAGGGGCTGCGGCGGAGCTCTGTGCCGCTGCTTTCTTCGAGGGCGGGTTATTGGTTTGCCGCGCGGGTGAGAGCGACGGCGGCGGAAGTTGCTTTTTCGATCTCTTCGGGAGTCCCCTTCACCATCCAGCTGCCGCCGCAGGCGAAAATTTTGGGGAAGGAGAGATATTCGCCGAGGTTATCGGGGCCGACGCCGCCCGTCGGCATGAAATGGACCTGCGGGAAGGCGGCGGAGAGCGCTTTGATGGTCTTGAGCCCCCCGAAGTCGCCCGCGGGGAAGAATTTGAGGTGATCGTACCCCAGCGAGAGCGCTTTGATGACCTCCGTCGGCGTGACGACGCCGGGGAGATAAGGGATCCCTTCCCGCATGCACACTTTGGCGACTTTTTTGGAGCAGCCCGGGGAGACGATGAACTTCGCCCCCGCCGCGATGGCGCGCTCACACTGCTCCTTGTTGATGACGGTGCCCGCGCCCACGAGCATCTCGGGGAATTTTTGGACGGCGAGAGAGATCGCCGCTTCGGCGCACCCGGTGCGGAAACAGATCTCCGCGACGGGCAGCCCGCCCCTGATGAGCGCGAAGAGCGTGGGCTCGGCGTCTTCGATCGCCTTTAACGTGACGACGGGCACGAGCTTGCATTCTTGGATCCGCTTTAATACTTCGTTCATTTGTTTGCCTCCTTGAGATAACGATCGAAAAATTGTCCCATCTTTTTGTTGGCATCCTGCGCTTCGGGCAGCGCCGCGATGATGGGGAATGCATGCATCAGATCATGATAGACTTCAAGCTCACAGGGAACGCCTGCCGCTTTCAGCTTTTCGGAAAAGCGCACGGAGTCGTCGTAGAGATACTCACTGTCCGACACGGTCAGAAAGCAGGGCGGGAAGCCCGTGACGTCGCCAAAAAGAGGCGAGGCGAGCGGATCGAAAGCCCGTTCGGGGTCGCGGAGATAGGTCGTGCGCACTTCCGTGAGGAAGGTCTTGCCCAGCATGCAGTCGGTGGCGGCGTTGTTTCGATAGGAAGGGAATTCCTCCCGATATTGCAGCGTCGGCGAGAGCAGCGCGGCGCAGGCGGGAAGCGGGAGCCCCTCTGCCCTGGCGGAAAGAAGGGTGGAGGCGACGAGGTTGCCGCCTGCACTCTCCCCCACAATGGCGATGTTCTTCGGATCGTACCGTCTGAGGATGGCGCGGTAGTGGGAAAGGCAGTCTTCGGGCGCCGCGGGGAAGGGATGCTCGGGCGCAAGACGGTAATCGGCGCTCCAGACGTTGTAGGAAAGCTCTTTTGCGAGATAGCCCGTGAAGTTGCGGCGGGCTGCTGAGGAACCGCCCAGAAAGCCTCCGCCGTGGATATAAAAGACGAGCTTATCTTTGGGGTTTTCGGGGCAGGAGAGAAATTCGCCTGCAAGCGGTGCGGGAAGCTCCCCTACCGAAACGCCTTCGGGCGCTTCCGAAGCCCGCTCCCCGGCGCGGCGGGCGGCGTAGTCGGGCCAGTTGTTTTCGTCAAAGTCGCTCTTCTCCTGCAGGATGAAGCGGAAGGCGGTATCGTGCATTTCACTCATAGAATGTGCTCCTTGAACGGGCGGCGGACGTCAGGCGCGGTCCTTGCGGACGGCTTCGAAGAGGCCGGAAAGATAGGCGGCGCCGAGGGCACGATCGTAGAGGCCGTAGCCGGGTTTTCCTTCCTCGCCCCAGATGTTTCTGCCGTGGTCGGGGCGGACATAGCCCGTAAAGCCGTTCTCTTCGAGCGCTTTGACGATGGCATAGATATCGACGTTGCCGTCCTGCGTCTGATGCCCGTTTTCGTAGAAGTCCGTCTCGTTGACGAATTTGAGCTGACGAAGGTGCGCGAAGTAGATGCGCTTTGCGTACTTTTCCGCCATCTTGGGAAGGTCGTTGAATCGCCCTGCGCCGAGGCTCCCCGTGCAGAAGGTGAAGCCGTTGTGGATATTTGGAACGGCGTTTATCATCTTTTCGTAGCTCTCCGCGCCCGTGACGATGCGGGGAAGACCGAAGATATCCCAGGGCGGATCGTCGGGGTGGATCGCCATGTTGATGCCCGTTTCGTCGCACGCGGGCATGATGCCGTTCAGGAAATAGACGAGGTTTTCAAAGAGCTGTTCGTGCGAGATGTTCTCGTACTCTTTGAGGAGGCCGCCAAGCTCTTCGGGGGTATAGCTTTCGTCCCAGCCGGGAAGGCGCAGGTCGTGCTTATCGAGCTTTTGAAAGTCCGCCTCTTGATAGGCGAGACAGACGGCGCCGTTTTTTTGCACATAGTGAAGATCGGTGCGGAACCAATCGAAGACGGGCATGAAGTTGTAGCAGATACACTTCACGCCGAATTTGCCCAAATTGCGGATGGTCTCCGCATAGTTGGCGATGAGACGATCGCGCGAGGGCTTGCCGAGCTTGATATCTTCATGCACGGGGACGGACTCGATGACTTCCATCTCGAGGTCTGCTTGTTCGCACAGCTCTTTGAGGCGGGCGATCTTTTCACACGGCCAGACTTCGCCCACGGGGACGTCGTAAACAGCCGTGACGACGCCCGACATGTTGGGGATCTGCCTGATGTAGGAAAGCGGGATGCAGTCGCTCTCGCCGTACCAACGGAAGGTCATTTTCATCATGATGTTCTCCTTTGCCTTCAATTTTTATGAAGGGCGAACTGCAGAAATTCTGCTCTTCCCGCGCCGTGATAGAGAAAGCGGAGCGCGGATGTGCCGTGAGCGGTCAGGTCGGCTTCGACCTGCTGCCATGCGACGGAGGGGGCGACGGGGATGCGGGCAGCCGTTTCTTCCCCGATCTTTACTTCGAATTCGCCCTCTCCCGTGCCGCGCACCCAAAGAGAAAGGCGGTAACTCCCTTCGAAGGCGAAATACTTGTAGGCGATGAGCGTGCCGTCGGCGAGATTCGTGAGATAGCGCTCGTCATTCGCGTGCGTGATGAAGGGGATGTCCTCCTCGATCGCGCGGTTGGTGATGTGCGGCATATGACCGTTCGTCAGGTTGCAGCAGACGGGCGCGGGGAAGACGCCTTCGGGCAGGAGCGGGCCGCCGTTGAGGCCGCAGGACGTCATTTCCACCTGCGGGATGCAGCCGTCCGCGAGCAATTGGACGGGCTCGGCGCACGCCTGGCGGCTGAAAGTGGAACGGTGCGTCTGACGGTGATAAAAAATATACCACCTGCCGTTGATGCATTCGATGCTGCCGTGGTTGTTGGCGGTCTGGTTGAGACGATCCTCTTCCCGCCTTCCCGAAAGCCCGACGTCGCCGTTGGAGACGATCGTGCCGCGGAAGGTAAAGCCACGGTCGGGATAGCGGCTCGTCGCGTAGCAGAGCTCATGGCTGAGCTGAGAGGAATAGATGAAGTAGTAAAGACCCCCCACCTTGCGGATGGAGCTTGCCTCGTAGAAGGCATGGCCTTCGAAACTTGTGCCCTCCGCCATGAACTGACCGGGCAGGATGCGCCGCGGGAGTTCGTCGACGGTGAGCATATCGTCTTTCAGGGTACAGGCGACGGCGCCCATCAGGCTGCCGCCCTCTTCCCCTTCCACCTCTTCCTGCGTGCGGTGAAAGAGGCGCGTTTCGCCCATGAGGAGCATCTCCTTGAACTGTTCGGGGGGAACGTCGTGCCCGCGGTTGGCCTTGGCGGCATTGGTCGAGAGCGACCAGCCGTAGTAGAGGCGGATGACGCCGTTGTCGTTGAGGACGGCGGGATCGGCGGGCACAAAGCGGCGGAGCGGACTGCCGTCGGGAAGGCGGACTTCGCCCAAAAAGCGATAATCTCCGCAGGGGGAATCGGCGACGGCGACGAAGATGAGA
>URMI01000136.1 GCA_900548845.1 uncultured Clostridia bacterium
GTTCAGACGTGTGCTCTTCCGATCGGGCGGCAGGCCAGCGCACGCTCGCCTCGCAAAAGAGCGTTTCCGAGCTCTTTTACGAGCGGGGCATCCTCGTGGACGCGCGCGTCAACAAGGAATTGTTTTCGGGCATCGCGCGGGTGAAGAGCTACTTAAAGCGCGGCAACGGCCAGCCCGATCTCTGCATTTTCAGCTGCTGCACCCACCTCATCCGCGAGCTCAAGGGCTATTTCTGGGGCAAGGGAGACGTTCCCGAAAAGAAGGACGACCACGCCCTCGACGAACTGAGGTACTACCTCATGAGCCGCCCGTACCGCACGGAAACAAAGACGGTGAGCGACGTGCAGCGCGAAAAAGAGCGCCTTCTGCGCGCACTCAGAAAAAAACCGCGCCTCAAGTAGAAGGACAAGGAGGTCAAGCAGTTGGATGAAAAAGTCAGAAATGCCATCTTAAAGGTCGCGCTGGGCTGTTCCGTCGAAGAGGTGACGGAAGAATACGGCGTGACGGACGGCGAGCTCACGCTCGTCAAACGGCGGGAGACGCGGAAGGACATCCCGCCCGATCTCAAAGCCGTGCGCCTTCTCATGGAAGGGCAGGACTTTGCAGGGATGAGCGACGAAGAACTCGAACAGGAAAAGAAGCGGCTCATCGCCCGCTTGAAGGAGGAACAGGATGAAGGATGAAGAGAAAAAAGCGCGGGAGCGCATGGAAAGTGCGCGAAAAGAAGCGCTCGCCCGTGCCGTTACCGCAGACTTTCTGAAGCGGCAGGAAGAGCGGAGGGCGCTCGAGCGGAGCTGGCAGGTGAACATCCGCTTTTTAAGCGGCGATCAGTACTGCGGCGTGCTGCAAAGCGGCGAAGTGGGCAGCGAGGAAGCGATATTCGATTGGCAGCAGCGGGGCGTCTTCAACCATATCGCGCCCACCGTCGACGCCCGCCTTGCCCGCCTATCCAAGGTGCGCCCCGCCCTCTCCGTGCGCGCCTTTTCCGATAGTCCCGAAGACATGAAGACGGCGCGGCTGTGCTCCAACATCTTAAAGGCGGTCAAAGGGCGCCTCGATCTCGACCGCATCATCGCGCGCGCGACGCTTTGGTCGGAAGTGTGCGGCACCGCCTTTTACAAGATCGTGTGGGACTGCGGCGGGGACGGTGCGGGCAGAGAGGGCGCCGTCCGCGAAGGGGATGTGAGCGTCGCCGCCATCCCGCCCTTCGAGGTGTACCCCGACTCCCTTTCGGCGGAAAGCCTCGAAGAAGTCGCAAGCCTCATCCATGCGCGGGCGATGCCCGTCAGAGAAATTTCAGAACGCTACGGCGTGGAACTTGCGGGGCGCACGGTGGAGCGCTTCGCATCCCCGTCCTCGGGCGAAAGCGGGCGGATGGAGGACGCGGAGATCGTCATCGAGCGCTATACCCGCCCCGACCGCGCGCACCCGCTCGGAAGCTTGGAGATCGCGGCGGGCGGCGTGCTCCTCTATGAGGGCCCGCTCCCTTACGAGAATGGCGAGCGGGGAGCGCGCACCTTTCCCTTCGTGCGGCAGACGTGCACCGAACTTCCGGGGAGCTTTTTCGGCAGGAGCATCATCGACCGCATGATCCCGCTGCAGCGCGCCTACAACGCCGTGCGTAACCGCAAGCACGAGTTTCTGAACAGGCTCTCGACGGGCGTGCTCGCCGTGGAAGACGGCTCTCTGGACGCGGAAGAACTTGCAGAAGAGGGCATCGCGCCCGGCCGCGTCATCGTCTACCGCCAGGGGGCGAACGAGCCGCACTTCCTCGATTTCGGCTCGCTGCCTTCCGACTTCCGCGAGGAAGAGGAGCGCCTTTCCAACGAGTTCATCCTCGTCTCGGGCGTGAGCGAACTTTCGCGCTCTTCCTCTTCGCAGTACCGCGTGACGTCCGCTTCGGGGCTGCAGCTGCTTTTGGAGCAGGATACCGCCCGCATGCAGACGAGCGCCGAAAGCGTGGAGCGCGCCGTCAAGGCGGCGGGGAAGCAGATATTGCACCTTTACAAGCAGTTCGCGGCGAACAAGCGCCTCCTTCGCATGACGGGCGAGGGCGGCGAGACCGAACTTTACTACTTCGACCGCAGCGACATCTCGGCGGACGACGTGGAATTCTCGACGGAGTACGACCGCACGCCTTCCGAAGTCAAGGAAGAGATCTTGTCTCTCTTCCAGGCGGGATTGCTTGCGGACGGCGAGGGCAGGCTCTCGGACGACGTGCGCAATAAGATCCTGGACGCCTTCGGCTACGGCACCTTCGAGAACGCGCGCGACATCACCCATCTGCACATCCGTAAAGCAGAGCGGGAGAACATCGCCCTGCGCGAACGGGAGTTCGGGCCCGCATCTTACGACGATCACGCCGTGCACGTCACGGAGCACACCCGCGCCCTGCTTTCGGGCGGCGAAGGGGACGAGGCAGTGAAGGCGCGCCTTTCCGCCCACATTGCCGCTCACAGGGCATTGCAGGAGCAAGGCAAGTAACATCAACATTTTTAGGAGGAAACCATGAAAGAGGAGAACACGATGACGACGGAAGAAAGGGCAGCCGCCGGGGCCGCCGCAGAGCAAACCGCAGCCCAAGCAGAGGCGGAAGCCGCTTCGGTGCAAGCCGGCGACCGCAAAGCCGAAGCGCCGACTAATGCCGCACTGCCCGAAAAATTCCGTTCCGTCGATGCCCTCGTCAAGGCATACGAGGCGCTCGAAGCAGAATTCACCCGCCGCAGCCAGCGGCTTCGGGCGCTCGAACAGGCGAACAAAGCCCCCCGTGCGCAGGGGGAGCCCTCGCCCGTTCCGACGGCGTGCGCGCAGGAACAGACGCCTTCTTTCGAGGCGGTCATGAACGTCCCTTCGGGGCAGAATGAGGCGGAAAAGCCTCTGCCTTCTTCGAAGGAAGAGAGAGAAGCGTTCGTTCCCCTGATGACGCATGCAGGCGCGGGGGTCATGGCTCCCGCCGTGCGGCCGAACAGCTTCGAGGAAGCGGGCAGGCTGGCGCTCGGCTACCTCAAAAACGCAAAATAAGGAGAAAATCATGATCACGACTCAGACTGCAGACAGCGTATTGAAGTCCTACTACCTCGGCGTGGTGAGCGATCAGCTCGACAAGACGGTCAACCCGCTCCTTGCCGAGATCAAGAAGACCGCCTCCGACGTGTGGGGCAGGGATGTGAGAAAGGCGGTGCGCTTCGGCGTCAGCGGCGGCGTGGGCGCGGGCACGGAGGACGGCGACCTTCCCAAGGCGCTCTCTTCGGGCTATGCGCAGTTCGTCGCGCCCCTCAAAAACCTCTACGGCACCATCGAAGTGAGCGATAAGGCGATCCGCGCTTCCGAAAACAACGAGGGCGCGTTCGTCAACCTGCTCAACGACGAGATGGGCAGCCTCGTCCGTTCGAGCGCCTTCAACTTCTCGCGCATGCTCTTCGGCGACGGTTCGGGCAAGCTCGCTTCGATCACGGCGATCCCCTCCGCGGGAGATCCCGAATACACCGTCGATTCCGCCATCAACCTCGCAGAGGGCATGGTGGTGGATATCTATTCGGAGAACACGCGCGATACGGCGGGCGCCGTCATTGCCTCCGTCGACAGGGCGACGAACAAGATCGCCTTCGAGGGCACCGTCTCGAACGTCGCCGCAGACGACGTCATCTATATGCAGAACTCCAAAGACCTCGAGATCACCGGCCTTAAAGCCATCTTCGAGGCGGAGGAGCTCTACGGCATCTCCCGCACGGGCAAGAGCTGGCTCACCCCCTATACGAAGTCGAGCTTCGGCGCGATGAGCGAGGACGCTCTGCAGGAGGCGATCGACGGCGTCGAGGAATACGGCGGCGGCAAGGTCAACTTCATCGTCTGTTCGCGCGGCGTAAGGCGCAAGCTCATCACGGCTCTCTCTTCCTACCGCAAGACGGACACCCTCTCCCTTGCGGGCGGATATACGGCGCTCTCGTTCAACGGCATCCCCGTCGTTGCCGACCGCTTCTGCCCCAAGGGCACGATGTACCTGCTCAACACCGACGACTTCGGGCTCCATCAGCTGTGCGACTGGCAGTGGCTGGAGGGCGAGGACGGCAAGATCTTAAAGCAGATCCCGGGAAAGCCCGTCTATACGGCGACGCTCGTCAAGTACGCCGAGCTCATGTGCTACCGCCCCGTGGGGCAGGGGATGCTCACGGGCATCACCGAATAACAAGGAGGGCGGGAAGATCGGAAGAGCACACGTCTGAACTCCAGTCACAC
>URMI01000137.1 GCA_900548845.1 uncultured Clostridia bacterium
AAAAGGCAAAGAGCCCACCGGGCTCTTTGCAAGAAAGCATTTGTTCACACTCAATTTGCCTCTTACCAGAGGCTTATTGTTCAATAAGAACATCCAAGTTCGCGGGCGATAATGCTGCTTAAAATCGCGGCGGCTCACCCCTCACGGCATTTGTTTTGCGAAGCAAAAGAAATGCGTGAACATAAAAATGAAATGAGCCGAGCAGGGTTTCCCTGCGCTGCGTCTCGCGTGATGGAGAGAAACGCTTTTGCCGCATATCGAACTTTTTATAATAAGGCGACTCCCTCAGTCTCGCTGCGCTCGACAGCTCCCTCAGGGAAGGAGCCAAGTGGGTTGGTGCTCTCCTCGCTTTCAAAATAAAATCCCGCGAGCAGGGTTCCCCTGCGCTGCGGGACTCAATTTGCCTCTTACCAGAGGCTTATTGTTCTTAGAATGACAGATGCATTCGTGGGCAATTAAGCAATTTAGATGCCTAACCTCACCCCTCACGGCATTTGTTTTGCGAAGCAAAAGAAATGCGTGAACTCCTTTAGTCTGCCTTAAAAGGCAGAAGGGATGCAACGCGGGCGCGCTTGATGGCGACGGCGAGCTCTCTCTGGTGCTTTGCGCAGGTGCCGGTCATGCGGCGGGGCAGGATCTTGCCGCCCTCTGCAATGAACTTGCGCAGCTTTGCGACGTCCTTATAGTCGATCTTAGCTGCCTTCTCCTGGCAGAAAATGCAGACCTTGCGGCTCTGCTTCTTGAAGTTTCTCTTAGCGGGGCGCTCTCTCGTCTCTCTGGGCTCGCGCGCCTCACGGACGGGCTGCTGTTCCTGAGCGGGAGCTGCTGCTTCCACAGGGGCGGGCGCTGCGGTCTCTTCCACAACGGTCTCTGCGGTCTCGATCACGTTCTCTTCCATGATGTCTCCTTAAATAATATGTCCTTCTCAGAAGGGGATGTCTCCGTCGTCGTCGAACGACTGGAGGGTGGGCTTTTTGCGGGCGGGCGCGCTCTCTCTTGCGGGCGCGGGGGAGTCGTAGAAGTCATCTCCCTGGTTGGAGGCGCTTCTCGGCGTCAGGAACTCCACGTCCTGCGCGATGACGTCTACCGCCGTGCGCTTGATGCCCTGGTTGTCTTCGTAGGTGCGCATCTGGATGCTGCCCGACACGGCGACTTTGTTTCCCTTTTTGGCGTAGCGGCCGACGGTGTCGGCAAGGCCGCGCCATGCGGTCACGTTGAAAAAGTCGGTCTGTCTCTCACCGTCGGCGGAGGTATAGGACCTGTTCACCGCGATGCTGAAGTGGCAGACGCTCACACCGCCCGAAGTTTCGCTCACTTCGGGGTCGCGCGTCAGGTTTCCGATCAAAAACACCTTGTTCATGGGCTTTCCTCTTGCTTAGTCGATCTTCGTGATCATGCGGCGGAGAACGTCGCCCGAAATGCCCGCAACGCGGTCAAGCTCGGCAACGACTCTTCCTTCCGCAGTGAACGTCATGAGGGCATGGAACGCATCCGTCTTGAAGCGGATGGGATAAGCGGTCTTCTTCACGCCCCACTTATCGACGGACTCGACGGCGCCGCCGTCGTTTGCGACGATGTCGGCATACTTTTTGAGTTCTGCCTCTCTCGCCTCATCCGTCATCTCACTGTTGAGAAGAATGAGCATCTCGTACTTGTGCATTTTTTCACCTCCCGGTCTTTACGGCGCACTTTTGCTGTGCGCAAGGTTTTCAATGGGTCTATTTTACACGATTGTTTGTATGAAGTCAAATGTTTTACGGCGCATTTTCGCCGAAATTTCCCCCGAAATTTACGCGGTGCGCCCTCATTTGCGCACGATGACGTATCTCCCTTTCCCGTTGAGTTCGTATTCCTTCACGCCGTCCAGCCGCAGGATGTCTCCTTCCGAGAAGGGGTATTCCCCGCGCGCCCATTTGACGTGCCCCTTCCCTTCGAGCACGCGCACATAATCGCAGCCTTCGGTAAAGAGCTTGTATCTTCCGCCGCTCGTGACAAGCAGCATGTTCCCGAGCGCCCGCTTTTCGCCGCCCTGTACTTTGACGGCCGGAGGGAAGATGCTCTCGTCAAAGAGAAGCGAGATGTCTTCGGGCAGCGTCTCCTGCGTGAGTTTTTCGATCTTCATGCCTGTCCTCCTTGATCGTTGTCATGTGTCTGGTTCCCGTCCGAGATCTGGAAGCGGTCGAGCTGCCGCCCGATGACGTCGGTGCGCTTGGCGGCGTTTTCCACGCTGTCCTGCGCTTCCTGCAGCTTGCGCTTTGCCTTGTCGAGCCCCTCTGCAAAGCGGGCAAATTCCATGCGGAACTGCTCGAGGGTGCGCACGAGCTCGCCCGAACGCTTTTCGATGGCGGCGGTGCGGAAGCCCGTCTGCAAGAGCGACAAGAGCGCCGCAAAGTTGGAAGGGCCGCTCAAGATGATGCGCCGCTTGTGCAGAAAGTCCGCAAGCCCCGCTATTTTCAGAACTTCCGCATACAGCGCTTCGGAAGGGAGGTAGAGGACGGCAAAGTCCGTCGTCGCAGGGGGCAGGATATACTTTTTGGCGATGCTCTCCGCCTGGACACGCACGGCGCGCTCAAGGTTTTTCCTGGCGAGCTCGGTGCCCGCCCAGTCTCCCTTTTCCGAACTCTCGCACAGTCTTTCGTACTCTTCGACGGGGAACTTGCTGTCGACGGGGAGCAGGGTATCGCCGCTCACGGAAGGCAGACGGATGGCAAAGTCGACGAGGGTATTGCCCAAAGGGTCGAGCTTGCAGCTGCGCACATATTGGTCGGGGGCGAGCATCTGTTCGAGGAGGGCGTTGAGCTGCGTCTCCCCCCAGGTGCCGCGCAGTTTGACGTTGGTGAAGACGCGGCGGATATCCGAAACGCTTTCGGAGAGCGCCTGCATCTCGCCCACGCTCTTGTGCATCTTTTCGAGGCGGTCGGAAATGCGTGCGTAGCTTTCCGAAAGCTTGCCGTCCGAAGAGGTGAGTTTGTCGTCCACCGTGCGGCGGATGACTTCGAGATTGTGCGCGTTGACGTCGGCGATGTACTTGATGTCCTCCGCGAGGCGCGTTTCGATGTTGTTGAGGCGCATTTCGGTGGTGCGGCTCAAATTATCGGTGGTGCGGGCGCTGTAATCGGCGTATTGGAGCGCCTTGTCCGTCTTTTCTTCCAGCCGTTTGAGGGCGCCGTCGCCTCCCTTCGCGGGGCGGGCAAGAAGGATGATGAGCAGCAGAAGGCAAAGCGCTCCCACGCCGATGGCGATGTAGAGCAGAATATCGGTCAGTCCGGGCATATATTCTCCTTTTCAAGGTATTTTTGGGCAAGTTTTGTAAGGCGTTTCAAAAGAGTTGCTCGTTCGTTCTTCGCCATGCTTAAGGCGCAGTCAAAGAGCAGCAGATGGAGGACGTTCCCCACTTCGTGCGGGGGAATGCCCGCATTGAGAGCATCCTTCCCCGTGACGGCAAGCTCCGCAAGGGTGAGGGGCGCGCCCTCTGCTTTCATCTTTTGTAAGATTTCTTCCCACTTGACGACGGTGGGGGCGGGGGAGGTGTCGTCGCGGCAGGCGGAAAAGTCCGCCTGTTTGAGCGCAAAGAGTTTTTTGAGAAGGGGGTAGTGCGCGATCAGCTCCCGCCGCACCTTGCTCTCGCGCATGTTAAGGTCAAAGTCGCGCATGTGCAGCAGGATGAGCGTTTTCGTCTCCTCGGTGAGCTTTTTGGGCGCCTTCCAGCGGGAGAGCATCTCCCCCGCGATGCGCGCGCCCTCTTCGGGATGGGCGTGGAAGTTGCCGTCGCGGTAAAAGCAGTAAGGCTTGCCCACGTCGTGCAGAAGGGCGGCAAAGCGGATGTCGGGCGGGGCATAGCGCACGCAGCGGAGGGAATGTTCCAGAACGTCGTACTTGTGGAAGTCCTTCCGCTGATCGAGCTCGTCGCCCAACGCAAGCTCGGGAGCGATTTCTCGGAGGACGCCCGTTTCGCGGAGAAGGGAAAGCCCGCGGTAGGGCCCGTCCTTCCCGCCCGCCTTTTCGTCGGAAGAAAGGATGCGGCAAAGCTCTTGGAAGATGCGCTCGGGCACGATGTCGCGGATGAGCATATGATTGGCTCTCGCCCCTTCGAGGCACTCTTCATCGGGGGAAAAGCCCGTCTCGGCGGCGATGCGCGCAAGGCGCATGAGCCGCAGCCCGTCCTCGCCAGATCGGAAGAGCACAC
>URMI01000138.1 GCA_900548845.1 uncultured Clostridia bacterium
ATCGGATACAACGAAAATGAGATCGTCACCTGGTTCGATACGCTCACGGTCATGTATCATGTCTTTCAGCAAATGGAAGACGAGGCTTTGCGCGATCATATCGTCATCCTGCAGGAATACTGCATCCCTTATTCCAACAAGCGTGCCGACTATGTCCTTTGTTATGACAACAAGATCCTCATCATAGAGTTCAGTTTCCGCAAATTAGGTTACGAGCTGCAATATGAGACCAAGCTCCATCAGGCCATCGGCTATAAGGAGCTGATCGGAAATATCCTGCCCAAGGAGATCGATATCGGGACTTATACCTATCTTGTCGACCCCGGGCTGATCAGTGATTCGCCCAAAGTATATGATCTCGCCGCTTACATTGAAAAGTTTTTCAATAAGAACATCGATCTTGCCATCAAGACACTAACTCTTCTGGACGACGGAAACGAGGAAGAAGAACCCGGACAGGATCAAGGCGAGTAAGGCCGGAACGCGTCGCAGAGCCTTCGCGCAAAAGGGCGGGTTTTGGCGGGCGGATGTTTTATGCGAGAGCATGCACTTTTTCGGCGCGCGGGTTGACAGCGCGGGCAGAGCGTGCTATAATGTCATTTAGTGGGCTTCGGAGCGAGTGCACCGAAGTCCTTTTCACGGGAAAAGATGCGTTTTCACGCAAAAGAAAAAAGGAGTGAGAAAAAATGAAACTCATTTATGGCGTCAAAGACAGGCCGACCCTCTTCCAGACCATCGTCTTTGCCCTGCAGCAGCTGCTTGCCATCCTCGCGGCGACCATCGCCGTTCCCATGGTGGTGGGGCATGAGATGTCCACCTCGGCGGCGCTCTTCGGCGCGGGCGCGGGCACGCTCGTCTACCTCTTGTTCACCAAGTTCAAGAGCCCCGTCTTTTTGGGCAGTTCTTTTGCCTTCATCGGCTCCATGACGGCAGCCTTCGCGGGCGGCGTTTCGATGGCGCTGGGCTATCTGGGTCTTCTCATCGGCGCGGTGTTCGCGGGCCTCGTGTACGTCGTCATTGCGATCGCCGTCAAATTCGCGGGCGTCGGCTGGATCGATAAGCTCATGCCCGCCGTTGTCATCGGCCCCACGGTCGCCCTCATCGGTCTCTCGCTCGCGGGCAGCGCCGTTTCGCAGGCGGTCAGCGCGGCAACGGACGCAAGCGGCAACTATGTGATGGATCTGCACGCAGGGCTTTGCCTCATCTGCGCGCTCGTGACGCTCGGCGTCACCATCGTCTGCTCGGTGTACGGCAAGAAGATGCTCAAGATGATCCCCTTCATCTGTGGCATCCTTTCGGGGTATCTGCTTGCGACCATCTTCACGCTCATCGGCATGGGCACGAACGTCGAAGCGCTTCAGATCATCGATTTCTCCATCTTCAAGGAGATGAAATGGCTGCCCGACTTCACCTTCGTCACCGCCTTCACGGGGCCCTTCACCCCGGCAGAGGGGAGCACGATCGGCGGCTATATCGGCACCATCGCCGTTGCGTACATCCCCGTCGCATTCGTCGTCTTTGCAGAACACCTTGCCGATCATAAGAACATCTCCTCCATCATCGAGCACGATCTTCTCCGCGATCCCGGCCTCTCGCGCACGCTGCTCGGCGACGGCGTCGGCTCGATGGTCGGCGCCTTCTTCGGCGGCTGCCCCAACACGACGTACGGCGAATCCATCGGCTGCGTGGCGATCTCGGGCAATGCCTCCGTCGTCACCATCCTCGCGACGGCGATCCTTGCCATCGTCTTCTCCTTCGTGGCGCCCTTCGTCACCTTCCTCTCGTCCATCCCCGCCTGCGTCATGGGCGGCGTGTGCATCGCCCTCTACGGCTTCATCGCCGTCAGCGGCCTCAAGATGATCCAAAAGGTCGACCTCAACGAGAACGAGAACTTGTTCGTCGTCTCCACCATCCTCATCGCGGGCGTGGGCGGCATGGCGCTCTCCTTCGGTCAGGTCACCGTCACCGCCATCGCGACGGCGCTCATTTTGGGCATCCTCGTCAACGTGCTCGTCAACATCGGCAAGAAGAAGGGCGAAAACGCGCAGGCTTCCGAAGCGCCCGAAGCGTCCGTAAGCGAAGAGACGGCTGCGGCGCCCGAAACTGCCGCACCCGCCGAAGCTCCCGAAACGCAGGAACCGAAAAAGGAGGACTGAGATGACCTATCCCAACGTCTTTATCTTCGATCATCCCCTCATCAAGCACAAGGTCTCCATCCTGCGCGACAAGAACACTTCCATGAAGGAGTTCCGCGAGCTCGTCGAAGAGATCACGACCATCATGACGTACGAGAGCATGCGCGACGTGGAGCTCGTTCCCGTCGAGGTGGAAACGCCTCTTGAAAAGACAACGCAGTACCGCGTCGCGGACGACAGCGTCGCCATCGTGCCCATCCTGCGCGCGGGGCTCGGCATGGTCAACGGCGTGCACCGCGTCTTCCCTACGGCAAAGGTGGGGCACATCGGCATGTACCGCAACGAGGAGACGCTTGAGCCGCAGGAATACTACTGCAAGCTCCCCGACGGCATTGCGGAAAAGACGGTGTTCCTCATCGACCCCATGCTTGCAACGGGCGGTTCCGCGTGCGACGCCATCGCGGCGCTCAAGGCGCGCGGGTGCAGAAAGATCAAGTTCATGGCGATCATTGCCGCGCCCGAGGGCATCGAAAAGCTCTACCGCGAGCATCCCGACGTGCCCGTGTATGTTTCGACGCTCGACCGCTGCCTCAACGAGAACGGCTACATCCTGCCCGGCCTCGGCGACGCGGGAGACAGGTTATTTGGAACGAAATGAGTTCACACTTTTTTGTGCAAGCACAAAAAAGTCGTGAGGGGTGAAGATGGGTGATTTTAACTTACTTTTCCGCCCACGAACGCGTCGGAGCAAGGCAAATTTCGCCAGCCCCTCCTTAGGTCAGGGCAGGGCTTTAATGCCTGCTCCTCCATTTCCACAAATCTTTTGCTTCGCAAAATCTTTGCGGGAATCCTATCTCGTTCTAAGAACAATAAGCCTCTGGTAAGAGGCAAATTGTGTCCCGCAGCGGAGGGAGACCCTCCTCGCGGGATTTTAATTTTAGCAGCGCAAAAGCATGGTTTTGCTCGCGGAAGTTATTTTTGGGAATCCATAGTATAGCCTCCTCTACGGGGGTGAGCAAGTGCTTTCTTTTTTTTGTGCAAAGTTGGTCTTAACGATCAAAACAGGTGGTTTGTGCCGCCTGTTTTTCGTTTTTCTCGGGCGGCGGAAGCTGCCCGCTTGACAAACAAAGCCTCTTCGCGTACAATAGAGGGCGTATGAAGATCCAAAGGCTGAAACTCAAAAAGCTCAACAATACGCGCGATCTCGGCGGCATCCCCGCGGAGGGCGGCCGCGCCGTCAAAGCGGGCAAGCTCTTCCGGAGCGGCAGGCTCTCCCGCCTCCCCAAGCGCACGAAGACGGCGCTCGAAGGGCTCGGCATCCGCACCGTCGTCGATCTGCGCACGGACACCGAGCGCTGCGAACATCCCGACACCCTTCTCGAGGGTGCCGAATACATCGCGCTGCCCCTTCTCTGCGCGCCCACGGGCGGCATCACGGCGGAGCGCTCCTCCCGTCTCTTCGTCAAGGCGGAGAGCCGCCGCATCAAGGAGCAGTTCGGCACGGCGGATAATTACATGATCCACACCTACCGCGGCATCGTCTTCGACGAGAAGCCGCAGGAGAGTTTGCGCCGCTTTCTCCGCCTTGCGGTGGAGCGCGACGGGCTGTTGTGGCACTGCACGGGCGGAAAGGACCGCGCGGGCATCTGCGCGATGCTCCTCGAAGCGCTCCTCGGCGTAAAGGAGGAGGACATCCTGCAAGATTATCTCGCTTCCCGCCGCTTCTGCCGCAAAAAGTTCTTCATCAACCGCCTGGGCGTGCTGATCGCGCCCATCACGCTCAAATTCAAGAAGGTGCTCTTCGGGCTCATGCGCATCAAGCGCGAGTACATGGAGGGCGTCATTTCCGAGATGAAGGCGCGTTACGGCAGCATCGTCGGCTACTGCATGATGGTGCTGGGCATCACCGAAACGGACATTGCCCTGCTCCGCGAAAAGTATCTGGGGTAAAGTGAAGTTAAACTGTTTTTATATGGGGCCGCCCCGCGCTTGGCGCGGGGCGGCCTTATGTTTTTCTTAGATCGGAAGAGCGTCGTGTAGGG
>URMI01000139.1 GCA_900548845.1 uncultured Clostridia bacterium
CCTGCCAATCTCCGCCCGCCGAGGCGTAGGCGATGCCCGCAAACGCGCCGCCGAACACGACGAACGCGGGCAGCATTTTGAGCACACCTTTGAAGCATCCGAAGATGCAAAGCCACACGAGTAAGCCGAGAAGGTACCAGCACAAATTTTCGTTCCTTGCAACGACCAGTCCGAAGACGATGACAAAGAGCGACGCGGTTATGGCGATGAGCGGGTAGAGTTTTGTTCTGAATCGAAAAAAGGTCACTTTTTGAGCACCCCCGCCTTTTTGAGTTCGCGCGATATGAGCATTCCGATGACCGAGCCAACAAAGCACAGCGCCAAAATCGCCGCCGTCATTAGGGCGATGACCCACGGGTCGGTCGCGCCCAAAAACATGGTGACCGCCTCATTCTCCTCACCCGTCACGGTGTAGTTGACGTTGTAATAAAGATAGAGAAGCGGTACGGTGAGCGGCATATACAGCGTGCCCGCTATGACGCACGCCCAGTCGTTTTGATAGCTGCGGAAAATGGCAAAGACGACAAGTTCCACCACCACCGCGCACACGGCGATGAGTGCCATCGGCGGGAACATCATCACCAAAAAGAGCGCGATAAAGATGCCCATAATGGTCATGGAACCTGCTTTTCGTACTTTCATCAGCCCGATGACGGGAAAGATGGAAAATTGCAGCCCCAGCCCCAACTGAATGATGCCGAATACGGGAACGTGGATGAGTAGCGGCATGATGGCGCTCGTCACCAGCGTGCACGCCGTGATGATGGCGAGGAACACGATGTCCTTGATCTTAAAACGGCGGAACATCTTGCTCTCATCCTTGTCGCGCGCTTCACGCTTTTTGAGTTTTTCCTCGAACGCCGCCTGTTTGGGGGCGATTTCCGCCTGCATTTCAAGCGTGTTTTCGATGAGCGCGGCGACGTCCGGATTTTGTACTCTTTCGTTTTTCACTTATTTCACCTCGCTCATCACACCTGAATTAACTTTATATATCCTGTCGGCGATCGCCATGGTGGACTCCCTGTGCGATACGAGAATGATGCTCTTTTTGCTCTTCTGTTCGGCGAGGGACTTCAAGATCATGCCCTCGTTGATACTGTCGACGTTGCTCGTCGGCTCGTCGAGTAAGATGATCTGGCTGCCTTTCAAAAACGCGCGGGCAAGGCCGATACGCTGTTTTTCGCCTGCGGAGAGGTTGTCGCCCATCGCTCCGACCTGCGTTCTATAGCCTTCGGGAAGCGTCATGATAAAATCGTGCACCGATGCCATTTTGCAGGCTCTTTCGATCTCTTCCTGTGTAGCGTCCGGCTTTGCGATGCGCAGATTATCCTCGATGCTCTCGTCAAAGAGATAGGTCGTCTGAGAGACCATCGTCACGTTGTCGAGAAGATTATCCGAGTCGACGAGATCGACATCAATGCCGTTGTAATTGATCTCGCCCCTGTCCTTTTCCCAGAAGCGGAGAAGAAGTTTTAAGAAGGTGGACTTGCCGCAGCCGCTCTCCCCGACAATGCCGATGATCTCGCCCTTTTTGGCGTTCATGCACACGTCTTTGAGAACGGGCGCGCTCTTTTCATAGGCAAAGGACAAATCTTTGACCGAAAGGTTTTCGTAATCGAAAGTCTTGCCGTTTTCAACGGGCGTGACGGCGGGCTTTTCTGAGAGCAAGTTGAGCACTCTGTCGCCGCTTGCAAAGGTCTGCGTAAGATTCCCGGGCAGAGCCGACACCGCAAGAACGGGGCCGAAGCTTGAAAAGATGGTCACTACGCCGATGAGCATCCTGCCGAGGTCGAGCAGTTCATAATGTACGAGCAAAATGCCGACGATGAGCGAGATCGCAATGAACAGCGTAACGCAAAGTTCGGTTGCGGCGCTTGCCTTCGTAATGCCGTGCTTCATCTTCTTTGTTTCTTTCAAAAGGATGTCCGAGCGGCGGTTGACTTCCGCTTCCCTGTCCTGTTCGGCGTTGTTGAGGACGATGTCCTTGATGCCCTTGATACTGTCGAGAAAGTAGGAATTGAAGGAAGCAAATTCGCGGCGGTAGTTGACGCCTGATTCTTTGAGCGCCCTTGACGAAATGAGCGGCACGACGATGCCGATGACAAGAAAGCCCGCAAGCGCGACGAGCGCGAGATACCACGAGGACACAAAGCCCACGAACAGGAACACGGCGAGCGACACCAAAATGGCAATGCAGATGGGGCTTATCGTATGCGCATAGAACACTTCCAGCGTTTCGATATCCGAAGTGATCATGGCGATGATGCCGCCCTTCTGCTTGCTTTCGAGCTTGGCAGGACACAGCACGCGGAGCGCGCCGAAAATTTTATCGCGCAGAACTGCTAAAAGTTTGAAGGCGATATAGTGGTTGCTGTATTGTTCGAAGTATCTGAGGCCGCCGCGAATAACGCCGCAGCCGACGGCAATGGCGATGATCGCGCCCCACGCGAGCGGGATCTCCGCGCATAGACCAAGAACGCCCAAAGCCTTTGCAACGCCCGTTGCGCCCGCGACAGTAACGCCCATTGCCGCAAGAAAGCCGATACTGCCGTTAAGCACGGCGAGGATCATGATATAGGAGAGCGAGCCTAAAAGCACGATCAGGCTTGCCATGATCTTGGCGCCGCTTCTGCGAAGTTTGGTTTTCATGCCTTTGCCTCCTGCGCCATGATGCGCGCCACGTCTTTATAGCCTTCTTCGAGCTCTTTCTGTGCATGGAACAGTTTTGCATAGCCGCCCTGCGCGCTCATAAGCTCCGCATGGCTGCCGCGCTCTTTCACTTTCCCTTCTTCCATAAAGTAGATATTGTCCGCGGGGACGACGTTGGCAAGACGGTGCGAGATGACGATGACGGACTTTTGCGCGCTCATCGCCTTGATATTGCGCATGATGATTGCCTCGCTCTCAATGTCGATATTGCTCGTCGCCTCGTCAAAGACGTAGATGTCCTTGTTCGCCACGAGGTTGACGGCGAGCGCGAGCCGCTGTTTCTGCCCGCCCGACACGTTGTTGGCGTCCTCAGTGATGACTTTTTCGAGGCCCCCGTTTTCTTGGATAAACCCGGCGAGATTGACTTTTTCGAGCGCCGCCCAGATCTCTTCATCCGTTACATTCCGCCGCGCAAGCTCGAAGTTGGCGCGCACGCTGTCGTTGAAGAGGTAGGTGTTGTACGAGACGGACGCGATATGCGAGTAGTAAGACTCCCTCGTCACGCTCTCCAAAGGTTTGCCGCCCACGGCGACGATGCCCGCCTTCGCGCGGTATGCCCCGATGAGCAGATTGACGACCGTGCTCTTCCCGCAGCCGCTCTCGCCGACGATGGCGGTCATGCCCTTTTCGGGGAAAGTCATGGAAACGTTTTTCAGCACGTCGCGCTTGCCGTCATAGGAGAAAGTCACGCCGTCTAATTGAAGCTGCGTTCCCTTTACTTCGTTTTTGCCCCATACGGGATCGGGAAGGTTGAGAAGGGATATGATCTTTCTGCCCGCGCTTGCGCCGTTCATGGCGACGTGAAAAGCAGAGCCGAGGGAGCGCAGCGGCAGGAAAAATTCTACCGCAACGAGAATGAGGAAGAGCGCCGCCGCGGGAGCGAGCCCGCCGTTCATCAGCCCGACGACGGAAAGCGCGATGCCTGCGCCCGCACCGCCGTAGGCGACGAGGTCCATGATGGTCGTGCTGGCAAGCTGCATGACGAGCACTTTCATCGTGATCTTGCGGAACTCCTCCGCGCTCGCGTTCATCTTTTTGTGGCGCGCGGCGTCTGCTTTGAAGATCTTTAACTCTTTCAAGCCCTGCACGCTGTCCAAAAAGGCATCGCCCATCGAAGTGTACTTGCCCCAATACTTTGCGAAGATCTTTTTTGCGTACTTTGAAACTGCCACGATGGAGACGGGAATGAGCGGCACGCACGCCAAAAGAACGAGCGACGTGCGCCAATCGATCCCGACGCAGATACAGAATAAAAGTATCGGCGCGATCATGGAAAAGAAGAACTGCGGAAGGTACGTCGAATAGTATAGATCGAGCTGTTCGATGCCCTCCATTGATACCTGCGTCAGCCCCGCCATGCTCATGCCGTCGGTGGAGCGCACGCCGAGTTTTAAGATCTTATCGTAGGTGCGCTCGCGCAGATCTTTTTTGACCTTGCGCCCCAGCATATCTTTGAGATTTC
>URMI01000140.1 GCA_900548845.1 uncultured Clostridia bacterium
CGATCTTGGGCGCATCCCACGGGCCGCCGAAGCGGACATCCGTCAGGTTGCCCGTATCGTACCCCAGCGCCGGCAGGCGGCCGGCAATGAAATACAGGGCGATCTGCACGCATTCGTAGAGGATGGCAAAATGCAGGAAGAAGGCAAAGAGGCGGTCAACGGCGTCAAGGCTCGTTTCCTCCGCCGTAAAATGGATGAGCAGCGCCAAAAAGAGGCAGCAGCACATTGTCACCGCATCGGCATCGCCCGAAACGAGGAAGATGTAGACGTTCTGCAAAATGAGCAGGCTCGCCGCGACAAAGAGGACGTCTATCTTCACGCCCCGCCTGTGCCGCAGCAGGACGTGTACGAAAAAGGCGCACAGAAGGAGCAGCAGAAGAAGATATTTTGCCGCCTGGAAGAGGAAGGGCGTATCCGAATAGGTGGGCGACGTCTCGTCGTCGTTATACTGCAGGACATAGCGGTAGATATAATAATACAAAAACAGGACGAGCGCCGCCAGAACATACCGCGTCGCCGTATTGTTTTTTTGTTTTACCGCCTGCATCCGCATCGCTTCCTCCGCTCTCTTCGGGCTGTCCCGAACACCGAGCTCCATTATAGCACCCCCGCTTCAGACTGTCAAATCGTTTGCGTCCGCTGTCCGGATGTAATAGATATCTTCGAAGGAGAGAACGCCATCGCCGATGCGGATGGTGCGGCGGATGAGGTCGATCTCCTCGATGACGCCGCGCGCCTGCAGATAAAAGCCGCCCTCATAAAAGAGCACTTCCGCCCTCTTCCCGCGCGAAAGGAGGGGCAGCACGCGTTCCAAGGCCTCCGTCTCCTCCTCCGTGCGCATACGCTTTTCCTGCCGCTCGTGTTCGCGCTCCTTCTTTTCGAGCGCTTCCCTCAGGCCCCGCAGCGCGTCAAAGGGCGCGAACTGCTTCGCCCGTTCCGATCTATCCATCTGCGTTGTGCCCTCCGATGAGTTTGTTGCGTTCGAGGAGGGTCGCCCCCTCCTGCAGGTCTGCCGCCGTGACGAGCGCGTTCTTGCCGAACTTCTTCTGGATCTCCAGCGCCGCACGGTTGACGCGCTTCTCCTTTTCCACCTCCTCCCAATTGGTGAAGAGGTCGTAGCCCTCGCAGCTCTCGTCGCTCAGGAGCTCGAACCCCACGCCGAGGCGGCGGATGGACACGCTCTTCAGCGTCGTCTCCTCAAAGAGCGCCATGAACGCGGGCACCATCTTTTTGGGGAGATTGCTCGAAAAGGGCAGCTTGCGCGAACCGCCCGTGGGCGCGTGGGCGTCCTTGGAGTAGCCCACGAAGAGGGAGATGCGCCCCGAGATGAGCTTGCGCCGCATGAGTTCCAAACACCCCGTGCGCGCCATCTCTTCGAAGACGAGCTTCGCCTTCTCGTAGGGGTAATCGGAAAAGAGCACCTGCGAATGGGAGACGGAATGCGACTTCGCCTTATAGTTCTTGATGTCCTTCATCGTGCAGGGTTCCCTCCCCCACGCGTGGTCGATGAGGAGCTCCGCATTGACGCCGAATTCCTTGTAGAGCATCTCTTCGGGAAGGGAGGCGATGCCGCGCATCGTATAGACGCCCTTGCGGTCGAGCCGCGCCGCGATCCCCTTCGCGATGCCCCAGAAATCGGTGAGAGGGGTATGATCCCAGAGCGTCTTTTGAAAGAGCGCCTCGTCGAGGTACCCGATGCGGTCGGGCGACTTCTTTGCCGTGATGTCGAGCGCGATCTTGGCAAGGTACAGGTTGGTGCCGATGCCCGCCGTGGCGGGGATGTGCGTGCGCCGCGCGATCTCTTCGATGAGGAAGCGGACGAACTCTTTGGGCGTCTTTTTATAGACGGAAAGATAGTCGGTGATATCCAAAAAGCTCTCGTCGATGGAATAGACGTAGATGTCCGACTTGTCCATATAGTCGAGGTAGATGCCGTAGATCTCGGCGGCATAGTCGATGTACTTCTGCATCCTCGGCCTGGCGACGACGTATTGGAGGTTTTTCGGCACTTCGAACATGCGGCAGCGGTTTTTGACGCCCAGCTGCTTGAGCTTGGGCGAGACGGCAAGGCAGATGGTGCCCTCCCCTCTCGACTCGTCGGCAACGATGAGCTGCGCTTCCATGGGGTTGAGCCCGCGTTCGGCACATTCCACCGACGCGAAGAAGGACTTCATGTCGATGCAAGCGTAGATCTTTCCTTCCATGATGCCCTCCTTTTGCGCGGGAAGCTCTTTCGCGGCCGCAAAAAAACAAACGTTTGTTTATGGTACTATCATACTCCATTTTGCGCCGTTTGTCAATGAAAAATACGGAAGCCGCGGGCAGGAAATTTTTTCCTGCCCGCGGCAAATAAAGGGGCGCCCGCCGCGGCTTGTTCCGCGGCGGGCGCCCCTCTTCCTGAAACCTGCACGGCGTACAAGCGCCGCACGGCTTAGAATTTGATGTGATCGAAGCCTTCCCTCGACGAGCGGCGGTAAAGAACGGCGCGGCGGCCGATGACGATGACGACCTCGGCATGAAGCGCCGAAGCGATCGAAGCTGCGAGCGCGTCTTCATCCTCGCCCGAAGCGGGCAAGAGGTTGAGCTTGATGAGCTCGTGCGCTTCCAAGGCGTCCGAAAGGCTCTTCAAAAGGTTGTCGCTCACGCCCTCTTTGCCGACCTGCGCGATGGGTTTCAAGGTGGCGGCGATGGATTTCAGATTGCTTCTCTGTTTGCTGGTCATATGATTCTCCTGTGCATTCGCTTATCTTGCGAAGTTCTCAAAGCCCTTACGGCACGAAATCAAATTCGGTGTCCCCCACCATCACGGTGTCGCCTTCCTTGCAGCCCATGTTCTGGAGAGCGCGGATGACGCCGCGCAGCTTCAGAACGCGCTGGAAATACGCCATCGATTCGGGGTTGTTCATCACGACGTTGCGGCAAAGCATATCGGCAAGCCCGCCCACGACGACGTAGGCGCCCGTCTCGTCGCGGAAGATCTCGAACTGCGCGTTGTCACCCTCGTCGAGCTCAAACTCCTCGGCGGGGATGCGCTCGGCGGGCGGCAGCGTCCGAAGCATGGAGACGATCTCGGAAAGCAGCGCCTCGAGCCCCTCGCTCCTGAGCGCCGTGATGGGAAAGATGCGAAACTTTTCGCCGTACGCTTCGCGGAAACGGGCGAGATTTTCCTCCGCGCCCGCGCAGTCGCACTTATTGCAGGCGACGAGCTGCGGGAGCGAGGCGAGTTTTTCGGAATACGCCCTGAGCTCCTCGTTGATGGCGGCAAAATCGGCGACGGGATCGCGCCCTTCGATGCCCGAGATGTCGACGACGTGCACGATCATGCGGGTGCGCTCGATATGGCGCAGGAAGGCATGCCCGAGGCCCGCGCCCTCCGCCGCGCCCTCGATGAGTCCGGGGATGTCGGCGCAGATGAAGCTCTCGTCATAGACGCGCACCACGCCGAGATTGGGCGAAAGCGTCGTAAAGTGGTAGTCGGCGATCTTGGGCTTTGCCGCGGAGATCTTGGAAAGCAGGGTGCTCTTGCCCACGTTGGGGAAGCCGACAAGGCCGACGTCCGCGATGACTTTCATCTCGAGGATGAGCTCGTGCGGCTTGGTGAGGACGCCCTTCTGCGCAAAATCGGGAGCGTGGCGGCGCGCCGTCGTGAAGCGGACGTTGCCCTTGCCTCCTCTGCCGCCCGCGAGCAGGAGCAGCTTTTCGCCGTCTTCGAAGACGTCCATGAGCACTTTCCCCGACTCCGCGTCGCGCACCAGGGTGCCGAGCGGCACTTTGATGACCATATCGTCCCCCTGCTTGCCCGTGCAGCGGTTGGTGCCGCCGCGCGCGCCGTTGCCCGCAAAGTACTTGGAGGTAAAGCGGAAAGAGAGAAGATCGTGCATATTGCGGTCGCCGAGGAAATAGACGGAGCCGCCGTTGCCGCCGTCGCCGCCGTCGGGGCCGCAGGCGGGTTTTCCCTTGTATGCCTGGAAGCTGTTCATGCCGTCGCCGCCGTTGCCCGCTTTGACGGTGATCTTGACCCGGTCGGTAAAAGGTTTGTTATCCATGCAAGCAGTATAACAGAATTTTTTTGGAAAATCAAGCGAATGCGGCCGCCCTTCCGAGGGAACAGCCCGCCGACCGCTCCATTGGGAGTGGTCGGCGGGCTCGGGCGCTTCGCAATTTTGCG
>URMI01000141.1 GCA_900548845.1 uncultured Clostridia bacterium
CTTCCGATCTGATTCCCTTGCCATCATCGACGCCATGACCGACGAGAGCGTCACCTTCCGCGCGCAGTAAAACAGCGCGGTTTTTTTCTTCCCCCGGTACCAATTTTTAATGCATTATTATGCAAAAGGAGAATAGTATGAAGAAACTTTTGGCTTTGGGTCTTGCCGCGGCCATGACGGTCACGGGCGCATGCCTGCTCGCTTCCTGCAAAGAGGGCGGTAACACCCCCGGCGGCAATACCCCCGGCGGCAACGAACAGACGAGCATCAAGGTCGGCTTCATCGCCCTGCATGATGAAAATTCGACATACGACAAGAATTTCATCGACGCGATCGAGGCCGCCTGCGAAAAGAAGGGCGCCGAGCTCGTCATGAAGACGGGCATCCCCGAGGACAACAACTGCTACGACGCGGCTGCCGACCTTGCAGACCAGGGCTGCGACGTCGTCTTTGCCGATTCCTTCGGTCATGAGGAATACATTTTGCAGGCTGCAAGGGAATTCCCCGAAGTTGAGTTCTGCCACGCGACGGGCACCCTTGCCCACACCGCGGGCGTTGCAAACCACCACAATGCGTTCGCACACATCTATCAGGGCAGATATCTTGCAGGCGTCGCTGCCGGCATGAAGCTCGTTGAAATGCACGAAGCAGGCGAGCTCAAAGCCAACAACTACGATGCAGACGGCAACATCAAGATCGGTTACGTCGGCGCATATCCTTATGCAGAAGTCGTTTCGGGCTACACCTCCTTCTTCCTCGGCGCACAGTCCGTTGTCGAAGAAGAGACGGACATCAGCATTTCAATGGAAGTCACCTATACGAGCAGCTGGTTCGATGAAACCGCCGAGAGCGAAGGCGCAAAGACCCTCATCAGCCGCGGCGCAGCGCTCATCTCGCAGCACGCAGACTCCATGGGCGCTCCCTCTGCCTGCGAAGCAGCCGGCGTTCCCAACGTCTCCTACAACGGCAGCACGGAAGCTTCCTGCCCCAACACCTTCATCGTTTCCTCCTATATCAACTGGGAGCCTTACTTTGAGTACATGATCGACTGCGTTATGAACGGTAAAGAGATCGATGCCGACTGGACGGGTACCCTCGAAACGGGCTCCGTCGCTCTCACCGAGCTGGGCGCCGCCGCAGCCGAGGGTACGGCAGAAAAGATCGAGGAAGTCAAGGCTCAGCTCGAAGCGGGCACGCTCAACGTCTTTGACTGCTCCAAGTTCACCGTGGACGGCGAGCACCTCACCACCTATATGGCGGACGTCGACACCGACGACGCTTTCACTCCCGACCACGAGGCCATCGAGAACGGCGTGTTCTACGAATCCAAGCACCGTTCCGCACCTTACTTCGACGTGCGCATCGACGGCATCACGGAGCTTTCGGAATCTTAACATCAACGCTCTTTTGAGCGGCACAAACAACGACAAGACGGCGAAGATATCCTCTCCGCCGCTTGTCCTTTTTCGGAACATTTTTTGCGAGGTACCAACGTGGACGAATACGCCCTGCAACTACAAAATATCAGCAAGTACTTCGGCTCGGTCGCGGCGAACAAGAACATCGACCTCACCCTCAGAAAGGGTGAAATTCTGGCGCTGCTCGGCGAGAACGGCAGCGGCAAGACGACGCTCATGAACATGATCTCGGGGATCTACTACCCCGATGAAGGGCGCATCTTCGTGAACGGGGAAGAGGCGCGCATCTCCTCCCCGCAGGACGCCTTCCGCTACAAGATCGGCATGGTGCACCAGCACTTCAAGCTCATCGATATCTTCACCGCCGCCCAGAACATCGTGCTCGGCACCAAAGGGAGCGGTCTTGCCCGCATCAACGAGGAAGTCAAAGCGATCGCCGATAAGTACGGCTTCGAGATCGATCCCAAAAAGAAGATCTACGATATGTCCGTTTCGGAAAAGCAGACGGTGGAGATCGTCAAAGTGCTCTACCGCGGCGCGGACATCCTCATCCTCGACGAGCCCACGGCGGTGCTCACCCCGCAGGAGACAGAAAAGCTGTTCTCCGTCATGCGCGCCATGAAGGCGGACGGCAAGTCCATCATCATCATCACACACAAGCTCAACGAGGTGATGGCGATCTCCGACCGCGTCGCCGTCCTCAGAAAGGGCGAGTATATCGGCTGCGTCGACACGGCGGACACCGACCCCGCTTCCCTCACCGAGATGATGGTGGGCGAGAAGATCACGCTCAACATCTCCCGTCCCGAAGCGCATGCCGACCGGCCCCTCCTCGAGATCAGGGATCTCACCGTCAACAGCGACGAAGGAAGCCACGCCATCGAGAATCTGAACTTCTTCATCCGCGGCGGCGAAATTTTGGGCGTTGCGGGCATCGCGGGCTGCGGACAAAGAGAGCTGTGCGAGGCGATCGCAGGGCTGAGAAAGATCGAATCGGGCGGCATCTATCATGAGGGCGAGAGCATCGTGGGCCTCAGCCCCCGCGCCATCAGCGCGCGCGGCGTTGCGATGAGCTTCATCCCCGAAGACCGCCTCGGCATGGGTCTTGCGCCCTCCATGTCCGTCACGGACAACATGATGCTCAAAAACTATCAGGACCACGGCTACGGCATCAAGCCCCTCCCCCTTTCGGACGAGGATACGCCCGAACAGGCCAAGAAAAAGGACGCACGCAACCGCTTTACGGAGTTTTTGAACGGGCACTGCCCCTTCGTCGACCGCAAGAAGGCGCGCGCGGAGGCAGAGCGCATCATCGAGGAGCTCGACATCGTCACGCCGTCGACGGAGACGCCCGTAAGGCGGCTTTCGGGCGGCAACGTGCAGAAGGTGCTTTTAGGCCGCGAGATCCTCATCGAGCCCAACGTGCTCATCACGGCGTACCCCGTGCGCGGGCTGGACATCAACTCTTCCTATCTCATCTACGACATCCTCAACCGTCAGAAGGAGGCGGGAACGGGCATCCTCTTCATCGGCGAAGACCTCGACGTCATGCTCGCCCTGTGCGACAAGATCATGGTGCTCTGCCACGGCAAGATGATGGGCGTCGTACACGCCGAAAAGACGACCAAGGAACAGCTCGGCCTCATGATGGCGGGCGCACTTGACCTCGAAGAAGAGAAGGGCAAGCCGATGGGCGTTGCCAAAGATACGAGGATCGGGGAGGATCAGGCATGAAAAACACCAAAGAACCGTTCATCCACATCACGCGCCGCGAAGGGATGCCCCTCTGGAAGGGACTTCTCATCCGCGCGGCAGCCGTCCTCGTCGCCCTCATTCTGAGCGATATCGTCATCTCGGCGGCGGCGCCCAAGTCGCAGGGCTTCTTCGGCTTCTTCAGCGCGCTCTTTTCGGGCGCCTTCGGCACCGAGCGCCGCACCTGGCTCTTATTCCAGAACACCTTCCTGCTGCTCGGCGTCGCGGTCGCGCTCGTCGTCGCCTTCAAGATGAAATTCTGGAACCTCGGCGGCAACGGGCAGATCCTCATGGGCTGCCTTGCCTGCGCCATCTGCTTGAAATACCTCGGCGGAAAGCTGCCCGATCCCCTCGTCTGGCTCATCATGCTCGCGGCGAGCCTTGCGGCGGGCGCGCTTTGGGCGGTCATCCCCGCCATTTTCAAGGCGTTCTTCAACACCAACGAATCGCTCTTTACCCTGATGATGAACTACATCGCGATGTATCTCGTGGCGTTCTTCATCTCCTTCTGGTACCCGGAGGGAACGGGCGCAATGCCGCCTTTGACGGAGGGCGTGCTGCCTCCCCTCGGCGAAGGGCAGATGGGCAAGAGCCTTCTCCCCATCCTCCTCTTTGCCGTCGTCACCGCCGCCATCTACCTCTATCTGCGCTTTTCCAAGCACGGGTATGAAGTGGCGCTCATCGGCGACAGCAAGAACACGGCGCGCTATGCGGGCATCAACGTCAGGAAGGTCATCATCCGCACGCTCATCCTCTCGGGCGCGCTGTGCGGGCTCGTCGGGTTCGTTCTGACGGGTTCCATCAACCGCATGGTCAGTACCTCGATGGACGGCAACATGGGCTTTACGGGCATCATGGTCGCCTGGATGGGCAACCTCGATCCCCTCATCATGGCGGGCGTCGCTTTCTTCATCAACTTCCTCACGCGCGGCATGGCGCAGGTCTGCACCGAGTTCGGCTTCACGAGCGAAGCGCTCTCCGAGATCGGAAGAG
>URMI01000142.1 GCA_900548845.1 uncultured Clostridia bacterium
GTCGAATCCATGAACTTCACGCCCGCCAGATTGAACACGGCGCGGGAGATGCCCGCATTGTTGTCGATGAGCGCGTCCGTCTGCAAACGGACGGGCGCGACGCTGTGCCCGTCTATCTCTCCCGTCAGATAAAGAAAGAGGTCGCGCCCCTTCCTGATACTCGTAAGCTCCATGTCTGCCCCCGTTTCAAGCTTACTCAAATTGTAGCAGATGGGGAGGGAAAAAGCCTGTCGGAAGGCGTTTTTTCGTGAGATCTCGTGTCGAAAAAAAATTTTTCTTTTTTTTCGGAAAGTGCGAAAAAATACTTGACTTTATCTCCCGTTTGTAATAGAATAAGCAAGCGTTGTGAAGCTCAGCACCGCAAACGGGCCTTTAGCTCAGTTGGTCAGAGCAGTCGGCTCATAACCGATCGGTCCGCGGTTCAAGTCCGTGAAGGCCCACCACCCTTTGGGACCGCCGCTTGAAGAGCGTTCGCAGCACATACAACATGGCCCAATAGCTCAGTTGGTTAGAGCGCCAGCCTGTCACGCTGGAGGTCGACGGTTCGAGCCCGTTTTGGGTCGCCACATTTGACTTAAGCCTCATTCCGAGGAATGAGGCTTATGTATGCCTTGGTAGCTCAGATGGTAGAGCAACGGACTGAAAATCCGTCTGTCGGTGGTTCGATTCCGCCCCAAGGCACCACCCTTGCCGGTGTAGCTCAATCGGCAGAGCAGCTGATTTGTAATCAGCCGGTTGCTGGTTCAATTCCGGTCACCGGCTCCACCGACAAATCAAAGCAATTTCATATATGGGAAGATTCCAGAGCGGCCAAATGGATCAGACTGTAAATCTGACGTCTTCGACTTCGGTGGTTCAAATCCACCTCTTCCCACCAAAACGGTTCCGAACATTCGGGACCGTTTTCCTTTGCGAAAAAGGGGATAAGCCGCCCGCAAAGAGGGGATATGGCGCTCCATGCTGCATATATTCGCGCTGTTTCGCAAAACAGGCAGCTTTTTTGCCGCCCTTATACAAACTATCCTTTTTTATTTGACTTTTCCGCGCCGAAAATGGTATAATTATTCGGAAAGTGAATGTAATTTTGGGAGAAAGCAATGGCAAACAGCAGGCTTCCCGCAGGCGTGCAGGACGTGCTCCCGCGCGAATGCTCCATCCTTACGGAGCTCAAACTCAAACTTGAAAGAAAGTTCTCCTTGGCGGGCTTTTCGCCCGTCCTTTCGGCAGGGCTCGAATATTATGAGACATTTTCGGGCAAGGAAAACGCCGTTCCCGAAGAGCGCATGTTCAAGATGACGGACACAGACGGAAAACTTCTGGTGCTCCGTCCCGATACGACGCTCTCCATCGCCCGCATCGCGGCGACCAAACTCAATTCGGACAGGGCGCGGCTGAGCTATTTTGCCGATAAATATGACCTGGAAAACGGCGGAGGGCTCTCGAGCCGCGAAATTTATCAGGCGGGCGTCGAATGCCTCGGCGAAGAGGGGGCTTTTTCGGACGCGCAGTGCATCGCCTTTGCCATCGAATGCCTCAAAGAGGCGGGGCTCAGAGATTTCATCATCGATATCGGCCATGTGGGGTATTTCAAGGGGCTGCTCGAAGAGAGCGGGCTTTCTCCTTTCCAAGCGGAAGACGTGCGCGCCTGCATCAACCGCAAAGATACGATGAATGCGGAGCGGCTTTTGAAAAAGGCAGGTGTTTCGGGCGACGCGCTCAACAACATCCTGGCGCTGCCCGCGCTCTTCGGCGGAAGAGAAGTATTCTCCGTTGCAGAGGCGCTCACGCATAACTCTTGCGCACGCAAAGCCGTCGACGATCTCAAAAACATCGACCGCCTTCTCACCGAAATGGGTTATGAAGGATATATTTCTTACGATCTCGGCATGATCAAGCCGCTCTCGTACTATTCGGGCATCTTATTTTCGGGGCTCGTCAAAGACCTCGGCGCGCCCGTTCTGAGCGGCGGCAGATACGATAACCTTGCGGACGCATTCGGAAAGCACATGCCCGCCGTCGGCTTTGCGATGGGCTTAAAGCGCATCCTCGTCGCTTTGGAGCGGCAGGGATCTCTCCCCGAAGAGAAAAAGCCGCTCGTCATCGTGGCGGAAAAAGGACAGGAAGCAAGGGCGTACCGCGAATTTATTGCCCGCACCGAGCGCGGCGAAAGGATACGGCTGAGCGCGCTCACGGGAAAAGAGGGCGCAAAACAAGAGCAAGATGCGGGGTATGAAGTGCTCCCCGTGGGAGGGAACGCATGTTGACCTTTGCACTTTCCAAAGGGCGGCTCGCAACGGAGAGCGCCAAACTGCTTGCCCGCTGCGGCGTGGATACCGCCGTCCTCTATGAAGAGACGAGAAAACTCGTGCTTACGAGCGCAGACGGAAATTTCCGCTTCTTCCTCGTCAAGCCCTCCGACGTTCCCGTCTATGTGGAGGCGGGTGTTGCCGATCTCGGCGTCGTCGGAAAAGACACGCTCATCGAAGAGGACCGCGACATCTACGAGATGCTCGACCTCAAGATCGGGGAATGCTCGCTGTGCCTTGCGGGCTATCCCGAACGCAAGGATATTTTGACGAGCCCCGCGCTCCGCGTCGCCACCAAATACGTGAACACCGCAAAGCGCCTGTTTTCCGAGCGGGGGGAGGACGTGGAGATCATTCCCCTGCACGGTTCCATCGAGCTTGCACCCGTGACCGACCTTTCCGACGTCATCTTCGACGTCGTGCAGACGGGTTCCACCTTGAAAGCCAACGGGCTCGTCGTTTTGGAAGAGGTATTCACGGGCATCACGGCGCGGCTCGTCGCCAATAAAGTCAGCCTGAAAACAAAGTCGGCGGAGATCCTTCCGCTCATTGCCAAAGTCAAGGAGGAAGTGGCATGAAGATCGTCACGAAAGAGGAGAGCGCGGAACTTTTGGAGCGCCCCTTCGAAGAACGCAAAGAGGAGATGAAGCGCGTCAAGGAGATCGTAAAAAACGTCGCCGAACGCGGGGACGAAGCCGTCTTCGAGTACGAGGAACGCTTCGACAAGACGATCCTTTCCAAGGAAACGTTCCGCGTTTCCGAAGAAGAATACGAGGCTGCATACAGAGAAGTTTCTCCTGAGCTTTTAGAGAGCCTGCGCCTTGCCATCCGGAATATCTATGGATATCACAGCCGTGCGGGAAGGAAGGAGCACATCGTCACCGAGAACGGCAGGACGACGGGCTATGTCATCCGCCCCGTGGAACGGGCGGGCATCTATGTGCCGGGCGGCACGGCGCCGCTCTCTTCCTCCGTGCTGATGGCAGTCCTGCCCGCAAAAGCGGCAGGCGTCGAACACATCATCGTCGCAACGCCCGCAAAGGAAGGGAAGGTGCATCCGCTGACCCTCGTCGCCGCGAAGGAATGCGGCGCGGAAGCCGTCTTCAAGATGGGCGGCGCACAGGCGGTCGCGGCGCTTGCGTACGGCACGGAGAGCGTCCCCAAAGTGGACGTCATCGCAGGCCCCGGCAACATCTATGTGACGCTTGCAAAGAAGGAAGTCTACGGGCAGGTCGGCATCGATATGCTGGCAGGGCCGAGCGAGATCCTCATCGTCGCGGATGAAAGCGCCGATCCCGACTGGGTGGCGGCGGACGTCCTGTCTCAGGCGGAGCACGACGTTCTCGCCCGCGCCATCGTCGTGACGACAGATAGAGGACTTGCAGAGCGCATCTCCGAGCGGGTGGACGTCCGCCTTGCCGTGCTCCCGAGAAGGGAGATCGCCGAACGCTCCCTGCTTTCAAGCGGCGGCATCATTCTGACGGAAACGCTCGACGAGGCCGCAGAGATCTCCAACAAGATCGCGCCCGAACACCTCGAACTGTATGTCAAGGACCCCGACGCGCTTCTTCCCAAGATCAGGAACGCGGGCGCGGTGTTCATGGGGGCATATACCCCAGAGCCCGTCGGCGACTATTTCGCGGGGCCCGATCATATCCTGCCCACGGGCGGGAGTGCACGCTTCTTTGAAGTACTGAACGAGGACGTGTTCACGCGCAAGATGAGCGTCATCCGCTATACGCAAGAGGCGCTCAAGGAGGACGGGAAGCACAGATCGGAAGAGCGTCGTGTAGG
>URMI01000143.1 GCA_900548845.1 uncultured Clostridia bacterium
GACGCTCTTCCGATCTCGCCCGAAGGCGGGGCGGCGCGCCACAAACGGTCCTCTTCCGCAGGGGTCTTCTGCCCTGCTTCCGCCCTTTGATCCGCCCCTTCGCGGGGGAGGGCGGAGAGCGCGTCCAAAAGCTCGAATATGCCGAATCGTTCCATAAAAGCGCACCTCGGGGCTTAAAATTTCTCAAAGAAAAGCGGCTTCGCCGCGGGTTTTTGATTGCCAAAACCTACGATTTAGTATATAATGGAGAACGTATCGTTAGAACGAGAATTTTACGGTACCTTATAAGGAATCCTTTTATGCGGAACTTTTCGAAAAAACTCATTACCATATTCACTGCGGGCGCGATCGCGGTGAGCGTGGGTGCCCTTGCGGCGTGCGAGGCGTCCTTTACGCCCCTTGGGGGAGATTTCTCCTCGGGCGAGGTCGTCTCCAACGGCGGTTTCGTCGTCGAAAAGGGCAACTACGTCTACTTCATCAACGGCGTCGAGGCGTATTCTTCGGATAACACCTACGGCACCCCCGTCAAGGGCGCGCTCATGCGCATCGCAAAGAGCGACCTCGAAGCGGGCGTCAACAACGCCGAGATCGTCGTCCCTTCGCTGATGGTGGCTGCCGATTATTCGTCGGGCATCTATATCTACGGCGACAGGGTGTATTACGCGACCCCCAACAACGTGCGCAATACCTCGGGCGTCATCGAGAGCGAGTACCTCGATTTCAAGAGCGCCCGCCTCGACGGTTCGGATATTCAGAGCTACTTCAACGTTGCGGACAACGCCACCGTCTACCGCTATGCGGAAGTCGAGGGCACCGTCTATCTCGTGTATGAGAGCGATTCCGAACTGCACTCCTACAACACCGCGGACGAGACGGACACCCTGCTTGCGAAGAACGTGACGGAATACGTCGTCGATACGGCGGCGAGCGGCAACCCCTACATCTACTATACGATGGGCGTGACGATGGACATCGACATCGAGGGCGGTTCGCTCGAACGCGAATACAATCAGGTCTACCGCGTGCGCGCGGACGTCACCGAAGAGACGGCGCCCTATAAATACACCTTCTCGGAAGAGTACCTTGAAGAGCACGACGGCGAAGCGCCCTATGTGAACCTCGGCGAGATCGTGCTCGACGGCATCGGCGCGACGTACGCAAATTCCCCCACGCAGTTCACGCACGACCTTGAGGACGGCGTGACGCCCCTTTCCTACGCGGGCTACAGCTACACGTTGCAGGCGTTTGCAAACGGCGGGCTGTACTTCACCCGCACCGACCTTGCGCAGACGGGTTCTTCGGGCGAGGGCGGCTGGCTCTACTACCTCTCCGCGGACGAGCTCGGAAGCGGCTGGAATTCCATTTCGGGCAACGGCGCGGACCATCTCGATGTCGTGGCGCAGACCACCGACCATGCGGACACCGCCGCCATCTTCTATCTCGATGAGGCGGGTGCGCACCACTACCTCTATGTGGACGGCGACAACATCTTCCGCGCGGACGTCACCGAAGAGGGCACCGAGACGACGCTCATCGCGCGCGGCGCGACGGACGCGACGCTCATCTCCATCGACGATACGTCGAGCGACGAATATTCTTACGTCTACTACACGATCGCGGGCGACGGCGGCTCCAACATCTACCGCGGCGTCTACAACGGCACGGAGGAGGACTACCGCATCCTCGGCTACGAAGAGAACGCGCCCTTCGCGCCCGTGCAGCTGCTTGACATCGAGCATGCGGGCAGCTGGTATAACTTCGAGATCCTGGACGGCACCGTCTTTTTTGCGGATGCAGAGACGATCGGCACGACGTCCTATAACTACATCTCCACCCTCTCGCTCAAGAACGGGAACGGCGCGCTGATGGACAACGCCGAGCTCAAGGCGCTCAACGAAGAGTACGATGAGATCGTCGGCGAAGACGGCATCATCGAATCCTCCGCGGACGACGTGGGCGAAAACATGCCGACCGCGCTCCGCTACTACTTCTTCATGGGGCAGGACGACGTCTTCTACGCCGCTGCCGAGAAGTATTCCGACTACGAGTACGAGTTTGCGAACGGATACCTTACCTATGATTCGACGGCGTTCGTGCGCAACATCCGGGAAGCGATCGACGAAGGCAAGAAGGACACCTACCTTTATAGCACCGAGGAGCAGGAGTACTTCAAGGGCTTTGTGGAAGACGGCGACGGCCTCGGCGAGGCGCGAACGAGGAGCCACTTCATCACCCGCATCGGCGCGATGAACGAGAGCGACTTCGACGCGATGGAAGCTTATTGGAGCAATACCCTCGAAAATTACACGGTCACCGAGGAAGAGAGCGGACTTCCCGCCTGGGCATGGGCGCTCATCGGCGTCGGCATCGGCATCGTGGTGGTCGGCGCAGGACTTGCGGTGTTCTTTATCCTCCGCGCGAAGAAGAACAAGGAAGGCGGCGGCGACGAGCCCAAGATGTACGTCGATACGACGGACGACCGTTCTGTGGACGTCTATGCGGACGATCCGGCGGACGAGGAAGCTGCAAGCGAGGACGCGCCTGCTGAGACTGCCGACGCGCCTGCCGGCGAGGCAGTAGAAGAGTCTGTTGCTCCCGACGAAGAAGGAGCAGAAGCCGAGGAAACGGACGGCGACAAGGACCTTGACTCGGACGACGAGGCAGCTGCGCCTGCAGAAGCCGCGCCTGCCAAGGCTGAGGAGACCGGCGAGGCGGCGGAAGAAGAAAAGAACTGATCAAAAAAACATAAGATCCCGCCCTTTTTGGGCGGGATTTTTAATATATTATGAGGCGAAAGAGAAATTTTCGAAAAAAAAGCGACTTTTTTCCGAAAGGAATAAAAAAACGGTTTACAAGAAAAATAAAAATAAATATAATCTACTAGCCTGATGCCCGAGACGGGCGGATACGGGGAGGAAAATTTATGGTACGTTACATGAAATGCCCGCGCTGTGAGCTCAATTACATCGACGCGGAAAAGCAGGAATACTGCGACGTCTGCCTCAAGGAGATGAAGGGCATCCGCACGGATGCGGACGAGATCGAAGAAGAGGAAGAGGGCGAGATCCCCACCGAACTTTGCCCCGTCTGCGGCGAGAACATGATGATGCCCGGCGAGAAGATGTGCGAGGAGTGCCGCAAGAAGGCGGAGATGGAGGAGACGGAGCCCGATCCCGAAGAGGACGACGAGTGGCGCGAGTACCTCGACGACGACACGGACGACCTCGACGCCGAAATGGACGGCATGAAGGAAGAGTTCGCCGAACTCGACGAGGAGAACGCCGAGGACGAGGAAGAGGAGTTCGAGGAAGAGGACGAAGAAGAGGACTTCGATTACGTCACGGGCGATGAGATCTATACCCTCGGCGACGACGATGAGGACGACGAGGAAGAGGACGAGGAAGATTTTTGAGACAAGTTTTCGCGAAAATCTTTTTGCTGCGCAAAAATCTTTCCGCGAGGAACGGGCTTTGAGCATCTAAATTGCTTTTTTGCCCGCGAGCGTTTTTGTCGTTCTAAGAACAATAAGCCCTAAGCATAGGGCAAATTGAGTCCCGCAGCGGAGGGGAACCCTCCTCGCGGGATTTGATTTTAGAAGCAAAAGCGTGGTTTTGCTCGCGGAAATTATTTTTGGGGAAAGGGCTCCCGCAAAAAGCGTGTTAGCGAGTTTTGCGGGAAGAGGGGCGGCAGGATAAGACAACGAACATCAAGCGGGCGGCTTCGGCCGTCCGTTTTTTGGTGAATAAACCCGCGGATCGTCCGCGGGTCCAAGAGAGGCTTCGCCGATGAGCAGAATTGAATTGGGGGAGAGAATTGTGCAGCGAGGCTATCTTTATTTCTTGCCCCCTTGTGCAAAGGGGGGATAAGGGGGGATCGTTAAAATCAGGGCTTTGTTTTGATAACAATCCCTCAGTCACTTCGTGACAGCTCCCTTTACACAAGGGAGCCTATGGTGCTGTGCTTATACGATAACCCTTCCGTCTTGCCTTCGATAAACCACCGTCTCGCGCGGTAGAGACCGCGCTGCTCCTCTTCTCACGCAACTGCTCGGGA
>URMI01000144.1 GCA_900548845.1 uncultured Clostridia bacterium
TGCAGATCATCAAGATCGGCGAGAAGGGCATCGACTTCAAGCTGCTCGAAAAGCTTTCTTAAATTTCAAGCAAAACAAAGGCGCCCCGCACCTAAGCGGAGCGCTTTTTGCTTGGCGCCGAAAACTGCCGGGAGCTAATTTACTCCCTCAGTCACGGCGTCGGCTTGCAGCCGAACACCGCGACAGCTCCCCCAAACCCACCCCAAAAAAATACTTCGTCTTTTTTTGGGGGCCCCGGGGGAGGCGCTTAAAATGAGGTGGCTCCTTCCGTCACGGCTGCCCGTACGGCGAGCACCTTACGCGCAGATCATCGCCTTCCACATGCGCTCGAAGCCTTCCTCCATGCCGAGGGCATGCGAAACGAGCTCTCTTACTTCTCTATCCATGCCGTCGGGGCAGTCGGAAAGGCTGCTTTTGAGGCTCGTGATGCCCACGACGGTGCCCTTCGTCATCATCTCGGCAATGTGCGCGCGCGAATCGTCTTTCATCGTATTCAGCCTGATGCTGCTCCACATCATCGCCTTCTTGAAGGGGCCGGGTTCTTTGAGGACGATGCCATTCTCGCGGGCGAGGGCGGCGGCGCGCGAAACGAGTTTTTCGTATTCGCCGTATTCGCGTTCGAGTTCTTCCTTTGCCGCCTCGTCGGCGGCGGGGAGGATATCTTCGATGGACTGCATGGCGAGCACGCCGTTGCGGTAAAGTTCCGCCAAAATTTCTTCGCTCTTCTTTTCCATACGGGAAGTATGCGCCAAAGCGCCAAAAAATATCCGAAAGGCGGAAAAACCGCTTGACAAACGCGGGCGGGTATGATAAAGTACTCTCTGAGCCGCTAAGGTCGGGCAGCAAAGTGCCGAGGGGTCGGCCGCCTTGCATCTTGCGAGACTGGAAAGAGGAGGTAAACAACAGTGTACGCGATCATCGAAAACGGCAACAAGCAGTATAAGGTCTCCGAAGGCGACGTCGTCAGAGTGGAAAAGCTCAAGGCAGAGGTCGGCGAGGAAGTTTCCTTCAACGTGCTCATGGTGGCGGATGAAAACGGCGTCAAGGTCGGCAGCGACGTCAAAAACGCCAAGGTCACCGCAAAGGTCGAAGCGCAGGATAAGTACCGCAAGATCATTGTCTTCAAGTATAAGTCCAAGAAGAACGAGCGCAAGAAGCAGGGCCACCGTCAGCCCTTCACCGCAGTCAAGATCGAAGCGATCTCCCTTTGACTGCACGGGGCACCCCAAGCGCGGGGAACGCCCGAATATCAATGAAAAGGAGAAATAATCATGATCTTTATCAGTTTATTCGCTCATAAAAAGGGTACCGGTTCCTCCCACAACGGCCGCGACAGCAACGCGAAGCGCCTCGGCGTCAAGCGTCAGGACGGTCAGGCCGTGCTCGCGGGCAGCATCCTTGTGCGCCAGCGCGGGACGAAGATCCACCCCGGCAACAATGTCGGCATCGGCGGCGACGATACCCTCTTCGCCCTCAAAGACGGCGTTGTCAAGTACGAGCGTCTCGGCAAAGACAGAAAGCAGGTCAGCATCTACTAAGAAAGTTTAGCTCCGCAAAAGCGGAGCTTTTTTTGTGCTCAAAAGGGGCCGCCGCGCACCTGCAATGACTCCTTCCGCCCCTGCGGGGCACCTCCCTCTAAGAGGGAGGCAAGGAGATCCGCGCTGTCTATTCTTGGCTCCCTCCGAGAGGGAGCTGTCGAGCGTAGCGAGACTGAAGGAGTTATGTGCGCGACGGAAGGGCGGCATTTGGGCGCGGCGGCAAAAAAGCCGCCCTCCCCAAGAGGTGAAGGGGAGGGCGGTGCGGAGCGCGGGAGCAGGAGCATCTCCCGCGCGGGTGCCGTCAGCCGATGCCGATAAATTCGAGATTGTCGATGAAGTAGGTGAGGTCGAAAGAATCGCTAGAAAAGGGCATGCGGGTAGAATTATCTGCCTCGAAGCGGATATCCCACAGATAGCCGCCGTAGGAGAAAATGATGTGCTGCAAGTATTGCGCGAATTGGCTTGTGTAGTGCATCAGAAGATAGCCGCGGTATTCTCCGTGCTCAAACGGGTTCACATACCGATCGGTATATACGGGGAAGCCATCGTTATCGACGGCGCTGAGGGCGTCCTTCTCCACGGCGGCGCCCCAGATACTCTCTTCTGTCATCAGGAGCCGCATATCGTTGGTGAGGAGGATCTTGCTTTCCGACGACCACGGCGTCACGCTCTCAAAGTCGTAGTTGAAACAGAAGTAGGCAAATTCGAGCGGATCGTAAAGTTCGGGGTGCTCTTGCAGATATTCGTAGAGGGCGGGCGTCTTGGCGCGGACCACGATCTTTTCAACATCGATCGTGCTCGTTGTAAAGGTGACGCGGCCTTGAAATGTTCCGGAAAGGCCCGCTTCTGCGTTCAACCCGTAAGAGAAGGTGAAGGGGCTTTCCTGTTGAAAGGCAAGCCGATTGCTGTGGCGGAATTTGATTTGAATGTCCGTGTTGTCCTCTCCGTAGATATAGGGCGTGGCAGTCTTTTGCTCTGTCCAGTCGATAAAGTAATGCTCTGCGGGTTGGGTGTAGCCAAGGCTTGAGAAATAGGCGTTATAATCGGGCAGGGCATAGTTTGTTTCGATGTGAGTGTTGCGGCGGATGCCTTCGTATTCCCGCCATCCGTTAAACGCCAAGAGCCGTTCTTTGCGGGCGTATTCGGCGGGGATGAAGTAACAGCAGAACACGATGACGCAGCACAGCAGAGCAGAGACGGCTCCGACGACGGCCGCCCGTATTTTGAACTTGCGGCTCACCCTGCGGATGCTCGCCGCCTGCTTTCGGTCGTTCGTCTGTTGTTCGTCGGCTTTCAGGGCGGCAAGCGCCCTTTCTTCGGGCACGGGGGCTTTAAGCTTTTCCGCTTCCTCGGCGCAGGAAGGGCAGCCCTTCAAATGCCGTTCCACAAGGGCGCGGCTGTCTTCCGAAAGCGCGCCGTCCACATAGAGGGGAAGCAGGTCTTTTACTAAATTGCATTTATTCACGGCGCGATTCCTCCAGTTTTTCTAATATCTTCAATCGGGCGCGGTGAAAGGTGACGCGCGCCCAGCTTTCGCTCTTTTGATAGATCCCGGCGATCTCCTCGTATTCCGCTCCGCCGATGGTGCGCAGAAGAAATACGCCGCGGTAGGGCTCTTCTAAGGCGTTCATGGAAAGAAGGATCTCCTTGCCGTCCTCTTTGTCGCTGCTCGAAAAGAGCTCTTCGGGCGGCTCGGGCAAAGGCTGCGGCCGTTTGCGCTTTTTCTCCTGCGTCAAAAAGAGATTGCGCGCGATGGAGCACAGCCACGTTCCCACTTTGCAGTCGCCGCGGAATTTGTCTGCATGGCGGATGGCGCGGTACATCGTCTCGGCGGCGAGGTCCTCGGCGTCGGCACGGTTGCGCGTCAGCGTCACGCAGTACGCATACAGCCCGCTGTAGTGGGCGTTGTAAAATTCTTCCAGGTCCTTCATCGGCTGTACCTTTCGTGCGGGTTCATAAGTAAGACTCCCTGCGCCGCGTTTTGTTACAAAAAAAGGGAAATTTTTTCTGATTTTTTTCGGAAAGAGGCAGGCGAAGCGTCGGCGGGGGCGCACAGGGCGTTTGCTTTCGGCGGCGGGGGCGCACGGGGCGGTTCCTTTCGGCGGCAGGGAGCGGGCAGAGCTTGGGCGGCGCACCCTCCGAAAAAAAGAAAAAAATTTCGGATTTTGCCGCAAAAAACGCTTGCATTCTTTCTCTTGTTGTGCTATTATAATCAAGCAAGTTCGGAAGCTTAGCTCAGCTGGGAGAGCATCTGCCTTACAAGCAGAGGGTCATAGGTTCGATCCCTATAGCTTCCACCATACAGTGCGGAATGTTGATTATGCGGGAATAGCTCAGTGGTAGAGCGTCACCTTGCCAAGGTGAATGTCGCGGGTTCGAGTCTCGTTTCCCGCTCCAAACGTACTTTCCGCACTGTTTTTTTGGCGCCATAGCCAAGTGGTAAGGCAAAGGTCTGCAAAACCTTGACT
>URMI01000145.1 GCA_900548845.1 uncultured Clostridia bacterium
GACGCTCTTCCGATCTCAGCATCACGGGGCCTCGGCGCCCGCAGGAAGAGACGAAAAAACTTGCCGAAGAGCTCGGCGTCGACGTGCACGAGGTCGGGAAATGGCAGAACGGCAACGCCGTCTGGCAGGCGGTACTCGGAAAGGGAGAGGAGGAACATCATGTTTGATACGGTCAAAGTGGGGAGGATCATTTCCCAAAAGCGAAAAGAGCACAACATGACGCAGATGCAGCTTGCGGATGCGCTCGGGGTCACCTTTCAGGCGGTGAGCAATTGGGAGCGCGGCAATTCCATGCCCGATATCTCCAAGCTGCCCGAGCTTGCGGAACTCTTCGGCTGCTCCATCGAAGAGCTCCTGGGCGGCGGCGCCCCGGCGGGCAATGTCGAAAAGCTCGCAAAGGGCGAGGGGCAGGGGCTCTCGCTGGGAGAGATCGCGGAAGTCGCGCCCGTCCTCACGCCCGAAGTGTTGGACGAAGCGGTGGAAAGCGCCCGCCGCTGGGAGACTCCCTCAGCCGCCTGCGGTGACAGCTCCCTCTTGGAGGGAGCCGAGGTGGAGAGCGACGACGAAGACTTCGACGAGGATATCGAGGAAGAGCTCGAGGACGACTTCGACGAAGAGATCGACGAAGAAGACGAAGAGGGCGAGGACGAGGAAGACGAGGAAGACGAGGAAGAGCCGCGCCGTTTTCACGCCTTCTGGAAGCGCACGGGGCGGGGCGCGCGGGCGCACATCCGCGACGGCAAAACAGTCTATATCCTCGGCGCGGAAAAATCGGGCGAAAAAAGAAAGGACAAGGATAAGTGCAAACGGCTCAAAGAGCTCGTGATGCTCGCGCCCTTCCTCTCGTCGGCGCGCCTGCGCGAACTTGTCGAAGAGCTGCGGGGAGAGGGCTATACCGTCTCCGAGCTCGTTCCGCTCGCGCCCTTCCTCTCGGAAGAGGACCTCGACGTGTTGGCGGAGCTCGCCGCAGCGGACGACGGGGAACTCGCGGCGCTCGCCCCGTTCTTGTCGCAGGAGACGCTCAAAAAACTCGCCGAACGCGGCGGCGTCGGGAGCAGTCAGCTCGTCGCTCTTGCGCCCTTCCTTTCCGAGGACGCGCTCGAAGGACTCGTCATGGGGGCGCTCGAACGCGGGGAGCGCATCCCGCGCGGGCTGTATCCCTTCCTCTCCGAGCGCGCCATCGTGGAGATCTTAAAGCACAAGAAATAAAACACAAAAAATAAGGCTGTGCCCGACATGATGCGGCGCGCCCGTTTCAGGATCGGAGTTGCGTATCTCTCTTGCGGCGGAACGCCGTTATGGGTTTTACATCCATGTTACATCTTTATGACATCCTGCGCTGGACAGGGCGCAGGGGCATATGATATACTCAAAACAGAGCGCCGCGCCTTGAAGGCTGCGGACAAGAGGAGAGGATATGGACATCATCCAAGCGGAAGGGCTAAAAAAATCATACGGAGGGACGCATGCCGTCAAGGGCATCTCCTTTTGCGTGGAGAAGGGGAGCCTCTTTTCCTTCCTCGGCGTCAACGGCGCGGGCAAGAGCACGACCATCAACATCCTCTGCTCCATTCTGCCCAAGGACGAAGGAAGAGTCACCATCTGCGGCTTCGACCTCGACAAGAGGGCGCAGGACATCAAGCGGAGGGTGGGCGTCGTCTTCCAGAAGACGGTGCTCGACGACAGGCTCACCGTGCGCGAGAACCTTCTGACGCGCGCCGCTTTCTACGGCATGGGCGGCAGGGCGTGGAAAAAGCGGCTTGCGGAGCTCGATGAGATGCTTTCCCTTGCCGATATCCTCGACCGCCCCTTCGGGAAGCTGAGCGGCGGACAGCGGCGGCGGGCGGACATCGCGCGCGGGCTCATCCACACGCCCGAGCTGCTCTTTCTGGACGAACCGACGACGGGTCTCGATCCGCAGACGCGCCGTACGGTGTGGGAGACGGTGCAGCGGCTGCGGCATGAGGCGCAGATGACCGTCTTCCTCACCACCCACTACATGGAAGAGGCGGACGGCTCCGACCGCGTTATGATCCTGGACCGCGGCCTCATCGCCGCCGACGGAAGCCCGCAGGAGCTCAAGAACAGGTATTCGGAGAGCTCCTTAAAGCTCTATGGCGATCTTCCCGCCCTGCGCGGTAAGCTGCAGGCGGCGGGTATCGCGGCGGGGGAGGGGGAGAACTGCCTCACCGTCTCCTGCGGGAGCGCCGAACGGGCGCGCGCCTTTCTTGTGGAATATGCCGAACTCTGCCAAGATTTCGAATACGTCAAGGGGAGCATGGATGATGTGTTCCTGACCGTCACGGGCAGATCGTTAAAAGGAGAGACGGTATGACCACAGCCCTCTACGCGCTCACCATGCGCAACTTAAAAGTATTTTTGCGGGATAAGGCGAATGTCTTCTTCTCGCTGCTCTCTCCGCTCATCGTGCTCGGGCTGTATGTGCTCTTTATCGGGCGGATGCAGTCGGACGGCATCGCGGCGGCGCTCGCGGAGTTCGGGGTGACGGCGGACGATGCCGTGCGCGCTTTCAGCGACAGCTGGATGCTCTCGGGCGTGATGGCGACCACCTGCATCACCGTGCCCCTCTGCGCCTGCGGCACCATGATCCAAGACCGTATCAAGGGCGTTTCCGCAGACTTTCTCGCCTCTCCCGTTCCCTCGTGGGCGGCGCCTGCCGCATACTTCTTATCTGTGCTCATCGCGGGGGCGGTCATCTCGCTCATCGTGCTGGGCGTCTGCTTTGCCTATCTCGCCCTTTCGGGGAGCTGGTTCCTGACTGCCGCCGATGTCTTCGGCGCGATCGGCACGGCGCTTTTGTCTGTTGCGGCCTCCTCGACGATGCTCGTCTTTTTGATGGGCTTTTTGCATTCGGAAGGGGCGTTTACGGGCGTCAACATCATCGTCGGCACGGTGACGGGCTTTCTCATCGGCGCGTATATCCCCATCAGTTCCTTCCCCGAGTGGGTGCAGTACATCACGCTCTTTGTGCCCGGGAGCTACTCCGCGGGGCTCTTTCGCGGCTTTCTGATGCAGGGGACGCTGGGGGAGATGGAGCGTATCGCGGGCAAGCCCTTTGCGGACGCCCTTTCGGGTGAGTTCTCCGTGCACATCGACTTCTTCGGGGTGCAGCTCCCCGGCTGGGGCGCGGCGGTCATCCTGGCGGGCGTTGCGCTGCTCTTTGTGCTCTGTTTCGTCTGCGCCGCCTATTTGCGCGCGAAGAGGCATCGGATATAAATAAGAAAAAGCGAGCGCCCGCGGGGCGGCAATGCCGCCCCGCGGGCGCTTAAATTTTCGGGAGCCCGTCCCTTGCGGACGGGCGCGCCGCGTTTTATTTTCTGCATAATTTAACAAATTCCTCCGCATATTGACGATATACGGAGGAAATGACTATGAAAGCAACGGGGATCGTGCGCAGGATCGATGAATTGGGGCGGGTAGTCATCCCCAAAGAGATCCGCCGCACGCTGCGCATCCGCGAGGGCGACCCCCTCGAACTCTTCACCGAGCGCGACGAGCTCATGCTCAAAAAGTATTCGCCCATCGCCTCCATCGAGCAGTTCGCGCGCGGCACCGCCAAATCGCTGAGCGAGCAGAGCGGCTATCTCGCCGTCATCTGCGATACGGACGGCGTGCTGCAGGCGAGCGGGCAGGGCAAAAAGGCGCTCTGCGGCAAGGCCGTCTCCGACCGCATGGCGGAAGTCATGCGCGAACGGCGCAGCTATCTTGCGAGCAAGGCGGAGGGCGGCGATATCCTGCCCATCGCCAAGGAGAGCGAACTTCCCGTCACGGCGCAGGTCATTGTGCCCGTCGTCGCGGGCGGCGATTGCCTGGGCGCCGTCGTGCTGCTCGCAACGGACGAGGGCGCCGTCATGGAGGCCTCCGCCGTCAAGATGGCGCGGCTGACGTCCGATATCATCGCGGGGCAGTTCGAATAAAGAGCGGCGCGCCCTGCCCTAAGTGAGAGGGGCAGATCGGAAGAGCGT
>URMI01000146.1 GCA_900548845.1 uncultured Clostridia bacterium
GCAGGGGGAAAGATAAAACATGAGAAAATTCCCGTCGTTGAATTCGGGATAGACGCCGCGCGCTTCCAAAAACGCCTCTGCGCGAGCGCACTCCGTGCCGAACGGGACGAGAAGCTTTGTCCAGTCGGCGTTGTCTTCGGCGCCGACTTCGCGCTTCAGGGCGTTCGCCGCCTTCTCAAGCGGGAAGTTCCTCGGATATTTATAGGCGTATTCGACGCTCGCCAGAATGGGATAGGAAGGCGACGTCGTGCGGCAGCGGACGACGGCAGAGGCGAGCTTTTCCGCCCAGAACTTATCCCCCGCAAACACCGCCGCGCCCTGCGTCATGGCGGGCAGCGACTTGTGCGCGCCGTCCACCCACATCTGGGCGAAATTGCCCGCGTAATCTTTCGTGCCGTGCAGGTGCGCGCCGTGCGCGCCGTCGAGAAGCAGCGGCTTGTTCTGCTCTCTGCACAGCCGCGCCGCCTCTTTTAGGGGCGGGAAATTGCCGTAATAGTCGGGCGACGTCAGAAGAAGCGCCTCCGCCCCGTCGAGCGCCGCTTTGATCGCCTCCAAAGAAGGCTGGCGGGGATAGGGCGTGCGGAAAGAGGCGATCTCCACCCCTTTGAGCCCCAGGAGATAGCACCCGTCCTTGACGGACTTGTGCGAAAACGCAGGGTAGGCAACGCGGGTAATGCCCGCCTCGCGCAGGGCGAGCAGCATCGCATGCACGCCCGACGTGCTCCCGTCCGTCAGAAGGAAGGCGCGCTCCGCCCCCGCGATGCGCGCAACGTCCTCTTCCGCGCGCGCGATGACGCCGCTGGGCGAAAGCAGGTTATCCGAATAGGGAAGTTCGGTGATATCCGCCCCCGCGCGCTTGTGCCCGGGGGTGTGAAAGGAGATGTGCGGCCTTTTCTGAGCGCGCAGCATCTCCCCGATATGACAATATGGGATATGCCCCCTCACGCGCCGTACTCCTCGTAGAGATAGCGCAGGAAGGAGATGGTCTCAAACCGCAGATCGCTCTCCAGGCGGTCGGGATTTTTGAAGATGATGAGGCAGATGTCCTCGCCGGAGCGCACATACTGCTCGTTCCCCTCGCTGTCCGTCCGCGTTTCGTTGTGATAGACGAGCTTATGAAGGGAAGGCAGCGCGCCGATGTTGACGGCATAGGTGCCGCTCGTCTCCTCTCCCTCGTCATCTAAAAGGGTGACTTCGGTGTGCTCGAAGACGCCGCTTCCGAAACACGTCTCGGTGACGAAGATGTAGTCCTCGCGCAGCTTTTCAAGGCGCGCCTTCTCGTCCTCGATGCCCTGCTTCTTCTGCGAAGCAAGATGATAGCGGTTGTCCTCCTCGTTGCGGGCAAGGAAGCACGCTTCCGCCTCTTCCTCGTTGAGGGCGCCCGTTTTCCAGTCTTCGCCGAAAAAGCGCACCAGATATTCCTCGCAGTCTGCAAGGAACTCCACCGTATCATAGGCAAAGTTGTCCGTCATCGACGAGAACAGCAGATCGAGCGTCGAAACGAGCTCCGTCTCCTCAGGGTCTTTGTCGGGCGAGATATAGTCGGAAGCGAGCATCACCGTGCCCAGCCCCGCCATGCGGCGGGAGGAAAAGAGCGTCTCGCTGTACTGGTCGGACCCGAAGTTTTCGAACTCCACGGAAAGGACGTCGTAAGAGAGCGCGCCGCTCCCCAGAAGATCGTCGGCAAACGTCGAAGTATCTTCCCCGCTCAGAAGCGTCATGTCGGCATCGCCGCCCGAAACGGACTTCGTCGTCGAATAGGCGTAGACGATGAACTCCTGCTCGCTCCTTGCACGCGTCTTGATGGTCGTAAAGAAAACGATGAGCAGGAACACCACCGCGAGAATGGCGGCGATGATCTTGAGCCAATCGTAGGAAAACAGGTTGGCGAGCCTCGATTTTGTGATCCGTGCGTCCAAAGTTCCTCCCTGTGCGCGCAAAAAAGCGCGCCGCAAAAATTACTTCTTGGGCTTCATCGTGGGGAAGAGCAGCACGTCGCGGATGGACGCACTGTCCGTTAAAAGCATGACGAGGCGGTCGAGCCCGAAGCCGAGGCCGCCCGTCGGGGGCATGCCGCGCTCCAGAGCGTCCAAAAAGTCCTCGTCCACTTCGGCGTTCGCGCCCATCGCGCGCTTGCGCTCCGCCTGTTCGGTCATGCGGCGGCGCTGGTCGATGGGATCGTTGAGCTCGGAGAAGGCGTTGCCCATCTCCATGCCGTTGATGAAGTACTCGAAGCGTTCGGTCATCGTGGGATCTTCCGGCTTGCGCTTGGCAAGGGGGGAGATCTCCACGGGATAGTCATAGATGAAGGTGGGCTGGATGAGCTTGTCCTCCACATAGGCGTCAAAGAACTCGGCAAGGATATGCCCCTTGGTCTTTTTGCCCTCTTCGAGCTCGATATGGTGCTCTGCGGCAAGCTTCTGCGCCTCTTCGTCGGAAGAGATGAGCGCAAAATCCACGCCCGAATACTTCTTCACGGCTTCCGTCATCGTCATGCGCTCCCAATGCGAGAGGTCGATGACGGTGCCCCGATAGCTTATTTGCTGCGTGCCGCACACTTCCTCTGCGATGTGCCGGTACATGCCCTCGATGAAGTCCATCATGTAGCGGTAATCGACGTACGCCTGATACATTTCGACGGTCGTGAACTCAGGGTTGTGCGAAGAGTCCATGCCCTCATTGCGGAAGATGCGGCCCATCTCGTAGACGCGCTCGAACCCGCCCACGATGAGGCGCTTCAGATAGAGCTCCGTCTCGATGCGAAGATACATATCGATGTCGAGCGCGTTGTGGTGCGTCTTGAAGGGGCGGGCATCCGCGCCGATCTCGAGGGGCAGCAGGATGGGGGTATCCACCTCCATATACCCGTGCGAATCGAGGTAGGAGCGCACCGCGGTGATGATCTTCGCGCGGCGGAAGAAGGTCTCGCGCACGTCCTCGTTCATGATGAGGTCGATGTGGCGGAGACGGTACTTCATATCGACGTTCTGCAGCCCGTTGTGCTTCTCGGGCAGCGGCTTCAACGCCTTGGAGAGCATCTCAAGGTGCGTCAGATGGATGCTCACTTCGCCCGTCTTGGTCAGAAAGACGGTGCCCCTTGCGCCCACGATGTCGCCGAGGTCATAGTCCTTCTTATAGGCGGCGTAGACGTCCTCGCCCACGTCCTGGCGGGTGATATAGAGCTGGATGTCGCCGTTCCGATCGCGGATGTGCGAGAAGGACGCCTTGCCCATGATGCGGCGGCTCATCAGCCTGCCCGCGACGGACACTTCCTTCCCTTCGAACGCGGCGAAATCGCCCTTGATCTCATCCGAACGGGCGGTCACGTCGTATTTGGTCTTGCGGTAGGGGTCGTTCCCCTCCGCGGCGAGTTTTGCAAGCTTTTCCCTGCGGATGCGCGCCTGTTCGGCAAGTTCTTCCGCCTCCGCTTCGGGCGATAACGTCTGATTCTCGTCCATACTGCTCCTTAACCGATCTTGACGATCTTGAGGATATAACTGCTCTCGGGCGCCTTGACGGTGACACGCTCGCCCTTCTTGTGGCCCAAAAGCGCCGCACCCACGGGGGACTCGTTGGAGACGATATTGCGCATCGCGTCCACTTCCGTCGTGCCCATGATGGTGTAGGTGACCTCTTCCTCCATCTCCTCGTCGTAGACGGTGACGGCGGAACCGATATGCACCACGCTGTTGTCGTCCGTCTCTTCGATGATGACGGCGTTCTTGACCTTATAGTCGAGCTCGGCGATCTCGCCCTCGTTGGCGGCCTGCTCGTTGCGGGCGGCGTCGTACTCGGCGTTCTCCGAGAGGTCGCCGTGGCTGCGCGCTTCCGCGATGCGCTCCACGATCTCCGCACGCTTGACGGTCTGCAGGTACTCGAGCTGCTTTTTGGCGGCCTCATAGCCTTCCTGCGTCATGTAAAACTGATCTGCCATGATAAAACCTCGCTGCGCC
>URMI01000147.1 GCA_900548845.1 uncultured Clostridia bacterium
GACGCTCTTCCGATCTCCGCGGAAATGGTCGATGCGCACGACGTCATATGTCTCGAGCGCCTGATTCAAGCGGCTGCGCCACCAGCGGTAGCCCTCTTTTTGATGTGCTTCCCAATCGAACACGGGATTGCCCCACAGCTGCCCCGTCTCCGAGAAGTAATCGGGGGGAACGCCCGCCACTTTTTTGGGCTTTAAGTCTTCGTCCAGCTTGAAAAGCTCGGGATGCGCCCAGACGTCCGCACTGTCGTAAGCGACATAGAGCGGGATATCCCCGATGATGCGGATGCCGAGCGAATTGCAGTACTGCTTGAGCGCCTTCCACTGAAGGTCGAACTCATACTGCAGAAACAGCCAGAAGAGATATTCTTCGTGATAGTCCGTCCTGAGTTTTTCGAGCGCGGCGCTCTCGTGGCGGCGGAGATCTTCTTCCCAGTCAATGAAGCTGCCGCCGAAGACCGTCTTCGCGGTCATGAAGAGCGCATAGTCTTCATGCGTGCCTTCGTCGACATAGGCGCGGAATTCGGCGCTGTCGAAGGCGAAGCGCGAATATGCCGTGCGCAGCGTCTGATAGCGCTCGGTATAGAGCGCGCCGTAATCGACATCGCCCTTCCTGACGAGCGCTTTGAGCTCCTTCTTGGTCAGAAGTCCCTGCTCTGCCAGCAGATCGAGGTCGATGAAATAGGGGTTGCCCGAACTGCACGAAACGGACTGATAGGGAGAATCGCCGTAACCCGTCTGCACGAGAGGCAGGATCTGCCAATAGCGGACGCCCGCCTTTTTGAGGCGCTTTGCGAAGCGGTACGCCTCTTTCCCGAGCGAACCGATGCCGTATTTTGCAGGGAGCGAGGAAATGTGAAGGAGTACCCCCGCCGATCTTACGTTATCCATCTTCGCGTTCCTCATTTATTGCAAGGACGAGAGGAGCGCCTCCAGGCGGCGGCATGCCTCCCGCGTGTTCTCTTCCGTGCCGAACGCCGTCAGGCGGAAGTATCCTTCCCCGTTCTTGCCAAAGCCGCTGCCGGGAGTCCCGACGACGTTGGCTTTTTCGAGGAGCAGATCGAAGAATGCCCAGCTGTCCATGCCGTTCGGGCATCTGAGCCAGATATAGGGCGAGTGCTTGCCGCCCGTGTACCAGATGCCGAGGCGGTCCATACAGTCTGCGATGATCTTGGCGTTGTTTCTGTAATAGTCAAGGTTCGCTTTGATCTGATTCTCCCCTTCTTCGCTGAAGACGGCGGCGGCGCCCATCTGCGTGATATAGGAAACGCCGTTGAATTTGGTGGACTGGCGGCGCGCCCACATCCTGTTGAGGCTGTGACCGCCGCGGGTGAGCGCGCAAGGCACGATGGTATAGCCGCAGCGCACGCCCGTAAATCCTGCCGTCTTGCTGTAAGAGCAGATCTCGATCGCGCACTCCTTGGCGCCCTCTACCTGATAGATGCTGCGCGCAAGCGTTTCGTCCTGAATGAAATATTCGTATGCCGCATCGTAGAGGATGACGGCGTCATGCCTTTTCGCATAGTCCACCCACGCCTTGAGCTGTTCCTTCGAATAGGCAGCGCCCGTGGGATTGTTGGGCGAACAGAGATAGATAAGGTCGGCATGCACGCTTTCGTCGGGCATGGGCAAGAAGCCGTTCCCCTCGTTCGCGTCCGAATAGACGACCTTTCTTCCCGACATCACGTTGGCGTCCACATAGGCGGGATAGACGGGGTCGGGGATGAGCGCCACGGTATCATCCGCAAACAGCTCCAAAATGTTGCCGAGGTCGGACTTGGCGCCGTCGGAGATGAACACCTCCTCCGTTTCGAGCGAGACGCCCTTCCTCAGGTAGCTCCCCTTGATGCTCTCGATGAGAGCGCCGTAGCCGTAGCACGTCTGATCGGGCCCGTAGCCGTGGAAGCTTTCTTTGCGGCTCATGTCGTCGACGGCCTTATGCATCGCCTCGATGACGGCGGGTGCGAGCGGGCGCGTGACATCGCCGATGCTCAGGCGGATGACGTCCTTATCGGGATGCGCCTTCTTGTAATCCGCCGTCTTTTTTCCGACGGTCGCAAAGAGATAGCTGTCTTTGAGTTCGAAATAATGTTCGTTGACTTTCATCGTTTATGCCTTCCTTTCCATATGCCCGATGGCATGGCGGATAAATTCGCGGAAGAGCGGGTGCGCGTTGTTGGGGCGCGACTTGAATTCGGGGTGGAACTGCACGCCGACGAAGAAATCGTTGTTGTCGATCTCCACCGCTTCGCAGAGCGTTCCGTCGGGCGAAAGCCCGGCAAGCGTCATGCCCGCCTCTTCGAACTGCTTGCGGTAGTCGTTGTTGAATTCGAAGCGGTGGCGGTGGCGTTCGCTGATGGTATCGGTGCCGTAGGCAGCCTTCATCTGCTTGCCGTATACCTTGCAGGGGTAAGCGCCGAGGCGCATCGTGCCGCCCATCTTGACGCCGTACTGATCGGGCATCAGGTCGATGACGGAATGCTTGCCTTCGGGGAAGAATTCCGAGGAGTTGGCGTCGGCATACCCCAGAACATTGCGGGCAAATTCGATGACGGCGACCTGCATGCCGAGGCAGATGCCAAGATAAGGCACGTCATGCTCGCGGGCATATTTGCAGGCGAGGACTTTTCCTTCGATCCCCCTGCCGCCGAAGCCGCCGGGGATGAGGATGCCGTCGGCGCCCTGTAAGCGCTCCTCGACGTTCTCGGGCGTGAGCGCTTCCGTGTCCACCCAATCGATGTCCACTTTGGCGCCCGTCTCGTAGCCGCCGTGGGCGAGTGCTTCCGCGACGGAAAGATACGCGTCGTGCAGGCGCACATACTTTCCGCAGAGCGCGATCTTCACCGTCTTGCTGCGGGCGTGGATGCGGCCGAGCATCTCCTCCCATTCCGTGAGGTCGATCTCGCGCGGTTCGAGGTGCAGGATGCCGCAGACGATGGAGGAAAGATTGCTCTTTTCCAGCATCATGGGCGCTTCATACAGCACGGGGAGGGTGAGGTTTTCGATGCAGCACTCGGGCTTGACGTTGCAGAACATGGCGATTTTTTCGCGGATGTCCTCGGGCATCGGCTCGTCGACGCGCGCGACGATGATGTCGGGCGAGATGCCCATGCCCTGCAGTTCCTTGACGGAGTGCTGCGTGGGTTTGCTCTTGAATTCGCACGAGCCCGAAATGTAGGGCACGAGCGTGACGTGGATGAAGCAGCAGTTGTCGCGCCCCACCTCGCGGGAGACCTGGCGGATGGCTTCGATGAAGGGCTGGCTCTCGATGTCGCCCGTCGTGCCGCCGATCTCGGTGATGACGATGTCGGCATTCGTCGTCTTGCCGACCTGATAGATGAAGGACTTGATCTCGTTGGTGATGTGCGGGATGACCTGCACCGTCTGACCGAGATATTCGCCCGCACGCTCCTTGTTGAGCACGTTCCAATAGACTTTGCCCGTCGTGAGGTTGGAAAACTTGTTGAGGTTCTCGTCGATGAAACGCTCGTAGTGGCCGAGATCGAGGTCGGTCTCTGCGCCGTCCTCCGTCACGAACACTTCGCCGTGCTGATAAGGGCTCATGGTGCCGGGGTCGATGTTGATATAGGGATCGAGCTTCTGCGAAGCGACTTTATAGCCGCGCATCTTCAAAAGACGCCCCAAGGATGCCGCCGTGATGCCCTTGCCGAGCCCCGAGACGACGCCGCCTGTTACAAAGATATATTTCGTCATCTGTCCTTCCTTCTATGATGTTTTTCCTGTGTTAATCGATTTGCGTATCGCCCGTGAAACTGAATTCGGCAGGGCCCGTCATCAAGACGGTCTCCTCCGTATAGACGATGGTAAGATCCCCGCCGCGAAGGTGCACGAGGATGTCCTTTCCCATATCGGCAAAGCCGTTGAGGACGGCTGCGACCGCGACGGCGCACGCGCCCGTGCCGCACGCCCATGTCTCTCCG
>URMI01000148.1 GCA_900548845.1 uncultured Clostridia bacterium
GATCTATGCGCTGCTGTTTTTCCTCTTCCGTGATCCGATAGAGCGGAGCCAGATTGAGGCAGGGGAAAGAACCTTGATTGGAACCAAATTTCCTTAATACGGCGGCAAGCTCCGCATTCACTTCGGAGAGCTCTTGCACTTTCCCATCCGCCAAGACGATACGGACACAAGGAGCGCCGTTCCGCACATTTGGGATGGGTTTATACTGTCTATGCCAGCCCTGAGCAGAGATCCCCGCTTCTTCCATTGCCGTCGATAAACGGTACAGCTCATTGATCATCTGACCTCACCTCTCTTCGGGTAGACGAGCACGCCTCGGTGGATGACCAGATCGGTATCGAAAACCGCTCGGTATTTGGAAGCGTACCCGTCAGGAAAGACTTCGCGCAACATGGACGGGATCCTGATGTCGGGCAAATTGCTTGCAACTTGCGTCTCCTCTCGGAACGGCCCAAAATAGGATGGCGTGAACTCACTCCAGCCGAGCGCAAGCGTCGCGTATGACTGTCCGCGGCTCAAACGGCGCTCGAAGATCTGCTGATAAGCATGTCCGGGTGACGTCGTCCTCCGATCCCAGGAAAGCGCCGACTCGGAAAGTGCTTCCTTCTGTGGGTTGGGGATCACTTCGGCATAAAGACGATAACAGACATCAATGAGGATCGTCGCAAACAACTGATACGAATTTCCTCCCTTGATCTGTTGAAGAGACCGCAGCGGGCCGCCGTAATTCGTAGCATAAGAATGGAATTGCGGCACCTCGCATAGCTCCACTTTGGTAGGGATGATGCGAACGGCGGGACCCCACAATATACTCTCGAAGAGACCTTTTACGGCAGAATACGTCGGCGCAGGATAACTGCATGGGGAATCTCCGCAATCCGGCCGCGTCCACATCGCCGCATTGCCGGCGATCTCCATTGAAACTTCATACTTCTTTTGGTTCAATGATTTTACCCCCTTGTTGAAATGTCTATTTTGACACATTATATCAAGCCCCATTTCCATCACTCTAATATCTCATCCCGATTTCTCCTTGTCATTTGACCTCATTCTATCACAACAATCAGGCATCCGTATGCCTGTTTTGTAAAATTTTTTTCCATTTCGAAAGATTTTTTCATGCATCATGGTACCACATCTTCAGCTGTTTGTAAATACCCCGATAAAAACTTTATTCAAAAAATCCGAACCTCTTGTTTTTTTCAAAAGATCCGGATCGTTTTCAGAAGAAACTGTCTACGCAAAAAAAGAGCGCCAAAGGCGCTCAATATTTTTGGTGGAGATAACGAGACTCGAACTCGTGACCTATACGTTGCGAACGTATCGCGCTACCAACTGTGCTATATCCCCGAAGTTGTGAAAAGCGGCCCTTCGTGCCGCCCCGAGCCTATGCCAAACAGCGGCACACGCCCGAAAACATCTTGATGATACCACATTCCCCGCAGAAAAGCAAGCGTTTTTTGGATGCGCAAAAAAATTCCCCGCGACAGCTGCGGCATTTTTAACATTGTTGACTTTGTTGCCAATTTATGTTACAATTTCGGATGAGACTAAAAAAACAGGCGCTGCGGCACAAAGCGCGCCGAAGGAGGCGAAAATGGCGATCGCGCACCATATGCAGGCAGCCGTGTTCGACCTCGACGGCACGCTGCTCGATTCGCTCGGCGTGTGGGACGACGCCGACCGCGACTTCCTCTCCCGCCGCGGCATCCCGCTCACGCCCGATTATACGGAGGCCGTCAAGCTCATGCACCTCGAAGAGGCCGCCCGCTACACGAAGGCGCGCTATGCACTTTCCGAGTGCCCCGAAGAGATCATGGACGAATGGCTCGCGTTCATCCGCGCGGCGTATGCCGAGATGCCCTTGAAGCCCTATGCAAAGGAGTATCTTCTCTCCCTGCACGAGCGGGGCGTCAAACTCGCCATTGCGACCTCATCGGACGAGAAGCTGTTTGCCCCCGCCCTGGCGCATAACGGCATAGAAGCGCTGTTCTCCGCCGCCGTCATGGTGCGCGAAGTGGAGCGCGGCAAGCAGTTCCCCGACGTCTATCTCGAAGCAGCCCGCCGCCTCGGCGTTCCTCCCGAAAATTGCGCCGTCTTCGAAGACATCCTCCCCGCCGTAAAGGCGGCAAGATCGGGCGGTTTTTTCACCGCCGCCGTCTTTGACGAGGGCTCGCGCGGCGACGAGGCGGCGCTCCGCCAAACGGCAGATCTCTACCTCAATTCCTTTCAGGAGCTTCTCCACTCCCCCATCCTCTTTTAAATTTATGGCAAAAGAAAAAACCGAAAAGGCAAAAAAACACGCAAAGCGCAAAAACAGATGGCGGAGAGCAAGGCACCGCGTTATAAAATCGCTCGTCTACCTCCTCTCTCCCCTCTGCAAGCTGTGGTACGGCGCCAAAGTAGAGCGCATGAAGCGCCCCGGGAAGCGGCCCTATCTGCTTTTGAGCAACCATCAGACCGCCTTCGACCAATTCTTCGTGGGCATGGTGTATCTGGGGCCCGTCTACTATGTGGCGAGCGAAGACCTCTTCTCCAACGGCTTTGTCTCACGCATGCTCGAGTGGGCGGTGCGGCCCATCCCTATCCGCAAGCAGACGACGGACGTGCGCGCCGTGATGACGTGCCTGAAAGTCGCCAAAGAGGGCGGCACGATCGCCATCTCGCCCGAGGGCAACCGCACTTACAGCGGCAGGACGGAGCACATCAACCCCGCGATCGGCGGGCTCGTCAAGCTCCTGCGCCTGCCCGTCGCCTTCATCCGCATCGAGGGCGGCTACGGCGTGCAGCCCCGCTGGGCAGACAATGTGCGGAAGGGCAGAATGCGCGTGTATGTTTCGCGCGTCATGGAGCCCGAAGAATACCGCGCCCTTTCCGAAGAGGAGATCGCCGCGATCATCCGGAAGGAGCTCTATGTCGACGATCTTGCGATCAAGGGCGATTTCAAAAGCAAGAAGAGCGCCGAATACATGGACCGCGCCTACTACGTCTGCCCCGACTGCGGGCTTTCGACCTTCCACGCGGAGGACGAACACATCACCTGCCAAAAATGCGGGAAGACGTGGCGCTATCTGCCCGACCGCACCTTCGATCGGGGTCCCTTCCGCAATACGCCCGAATGGTACGACTATCAGACAAATTATGTGAACTCCCTCGACCTTCTTCAAAGAGAGGACGAGCTCTTATACGAGGAACACGCCTCGATGAAGGAAGTCATCCTCTACAAAAATAAGCTTCCCATCGCAGAGGATGCGACGCTGCGCCTCTATGGCGGGCGGTTGGAAGTTAGTTTCGGGGAGGAGAAGCGCGTCTTTTCTTTCCGCGAGACAAGCGCCTTCACCGTGCTCGGGCGCAACAAGCTCAACGTGTACTTTGAGGGCAAGGTCTTTCAGTTCAAGGGAGACAAGCACTTCAACGCCGTCAAATATGTACAGCTCTTTTACCGCTTCCAAAACCTTCTGAAAGGAGACGAACATGGAAAATTTCTGGGACTTTAGTGTTTGGGGATCCTTCAACGTCATCGCCATCCTGCTCATCAGCCTGTTGGTGGCGAACGCGCTCAAGCGGCTCATCAAACCCTTGGGTAACTCCCTCATCCCCACCTCGGTGCTGGGCGGCATCATGCTGCTCATCATCTCCTCCATTTACACGGGCGTGACGAAGGAATACCTCTTCGATACGCAGTTCTTCGGCGGCAACGGCGCGGCGTTTTTGGAGATCCTCACCTATCACACGCTGGCGCTCGGCTTCATCGCCTCGACGCTCAAGACGACCTCGGGCAAGATGAACAAACAGCGCGGCGTGGAGATCTTCAACACGGGCGTGACGACGGTGGCGACCTACCTTTTGCAGGGCATC
>URMI01000149.1 GCA_900548845.1 uncultured Clostridia bacterium
CTTATGATCTATGTTTCAATGATACCACCGCCGCGAGTCGTTGTCAATACCCGAAACAAAAAATCATAAAAAAGCGCTCCCTTCCTCGGGGAGCGCTTTTTCTATTCAAAACAAAACTTATTCCTGCGGCTCGACTTCGGCGATGACCTCAACTTCGGCGAGAACTCCCTTCGGAAGCGCTTTCACCGCCACGCACGAGCGCGCGGGCCTTCCCGTAAAGTACTCGCCGTACACCGCGTTGAACGCCGCAAAATCGCCCATATCGGCAAGGAAGCAGGTCGTCTTTATCACGCGCTCCAACGAGGAGCCCGCCGCTTCCAGCACCGCTTTCAAATTCTCGCAGATGCGCTGCGTCTGTTCGGCAATGCCGCCTTCCACCACTTCGCCCGTCTTGGGGTCGATGGCGATCTGCCCCGACGTAAAGAGCAGACTTCCCGTTCTCACCGCCTGCGAATAGGGCCCGATGGCTTCGGGCGCATCCGCCGTATAAATTTTCTGCATATTTGACCTCCAACTTATTTTGTTCAACGCCGCCCCATGGGCGGGGCATTATTTTCTTCAACTCCGCCCTCATCTCGGGCAGCTTTTCCGTCCGCGCCGCCCCTTTGTCCGAGGCGGCTTTTTCAAACGCGCCTCTTTACTCGATGATCTTGAATCCCGCGTCCTCGAGCTCCTTGCGGATGAGCGCGATGTGCTCGAAGTCCTTGGTCTCCATGTCGATGCGAAGGGAACACCCGATGACGTCACTGCCCGCGTGCGCGTGCTCGTGGTGGACGCCGACGACGTTCGCCCCGCACCTTGCGATGATCTCGGAAACGGCGACGAGCTGTCCCGGTTTATCCAGAAGCTCGATGTTGAGCGTGCACATCCTGCCCGTCATCAGAAGGCCTCTCTGGATGACGCGGCTTAAAATGGTGACGTCGATGTTGCCGCCCGAAATGAGGCAGCACACCTTCTTGCCCGCAAGGTGGGGGAGCTTCCCCGCCATCACGGCGGCAAGGGGCGTCGCGCCCGCGCCCTCCGCGATCATCTTCTGCTTTTCGATGAGCGTTAAAATGGCGGCGGCGATCTCGTCGTCCGTCACGGTGATGACGTCGTCCACATATTCCCTGCACAGCTCAAAGGTGAGGTGCCCGGGCTGTTTCACCGCGATGCCGTCTGCAATGGTCGAGACGGAAGGGAGCGTCTCAATGGCGCCGTCGTGCAGCGAATTTGCCATAGAGGGCGCGCCCGCCGCCTGAACGCCGTAGATTTTCACGCGCGGGTTGATGCTCTTGACGGCAAACGCCACGCCCGCGATGAGCCCGCCCCCGCCGATGGGCACCACGATGGCGTCCACGTCGGGCAGCTGCTGCAAAATTTCAAGCCCGATGGTCCCCTGACCCGCGATGACGTCCTCGTCGTCGAAGGGGTGGATGAAGGTGTAGTTGTGCTCTTTCTGAAGTTCGAGCGCGCGGTTGTAAGCGTCGTCGTAGACGCCGGGCACGAGGCAGATCTCCGCCCCGTACGAGCGCGTCGCTTCCACTTTGGAGATGGGCGCGCCCTCGGGCAGGCAGATGACGGCGGGGATACGGTTCTTCTGCGCCGCAAGCGCCACGCCCTGCGCGTGGTTGCCCGCCGAGCAGGCGATGACGCCGTGCGACTTCGCCTCGTCGGAGAGCTGCGAAATTTTATAGTACGCGCCCCTCAGCTTGAAGGAGCCCGTCCGCTGCAAGTTCTCCGTCTTGAGGTAGATCTTAGCCTCCGAGGGGATGCTCGCGCGGATGACGGCGGTTTGAAGTGCCGCCTCATGGAGGACGCGCTGTGCGTCTTTGACTTTATCGAGTGTAAGCATACCGTTGCCCTTGCGCCGCCCGCCGCACGGTCGGGACTTGCGCGCTTATGCGCATAAAACTGCGTAAATTCGTGTCGAACGGTATTATTATACGTTCTTTTTGCGGGAAAGTCAACAAAATGGGGGAGCCGCCGCCCCTCCTTCGCAATTTTTCCCGCATTCCCGCCGATTGCACTTGCAAAACCGCAGTAAAATCGTTATAATGATTGGGAAGAAACAGAAGGAACATCTATGGCATCACCCAACCGCAATTTACGCAATTTCTGCATCATCGCCCACATCGACCACGGCAAATCGACCATTGCCGACCGCATCATGGAGCTCACCGGGCAGGTGAGCAAGCGCGACATGGAAGAACAGCTCCTCGACAGCATGGACATCGAGCGCGAGCGCGGCATCACCATCAAACTCACGCCCGTGAGGATGTACTACACCGCTCTCGACGGCGAGGAGTACGAGCTCAACCTCATCGATACCCCCGGCCACGTCGACTTCACTTACGAAGTCAGCCGCTCGCTCGCCGCGTGCGAGGGGGCGATCCTCGTCGTCGACGCGACGCAGGGCGTGGAGGCGCAGACGCTCGCCAACGTCTACCTGGCGCTCGAAAACGATCTCGAGATCGTTCCCGTCATCAACAAGATCGACCTGCAGTCCGCCCGCATCGACGAGTGCCGGAAGGAGATCGAGGACGTCATCGGGCTCGACGCCGAAAACTGCCCCTGCGTCTCCGCGAAGGAAGGCACCAACATCCGCGACATTTTAGAAGCCGTCGTCAGGCAGGTGCCGCCCCCCTCGGGCGATACCGAAGCCCCCCTGAAGGCGCTCGTTTTCGACAGCTATTACGATAACTACAAGGGCGTCATCCTCTTCGTCCGCCTCAAAGACGGCACCTGCAAGGTGGGGGATAAGATCAGGTCCTTCAATTCGGATAAGGTGTACGACGTCACCGAAGTGGGGGCGTTCGCGCCGCACTTACAGCCCAAAGAAAAGTTGGCGGCGGGGGAAGTCGGCTATATCGCCGCCTCCATCAAGTCCATCGAGGACGTCGCCGTCGGCGATACCGTGACGTTTGCCGACCGCCCAGCGCCCCAACCGCTTCCCGGCTACAAAAAGGTGCAGCCCGTCGTCTTCTGCGGCATCTATCCCCTCGACGGCAGCAAATTTTTGGACCTCAAAGAGGCGATCTTGAAGCTCAAGCTCAACGACGCTGCGCTCACCTTCGAGCCCGATAATTCGGTGGCGCTCGGCTTCGGCTTCCGCTGCGGCTTTTTGGGGCTTCTCCATATGGAGATCATCCAGGAGCGCATCGAACGCGAGTTCAATCTCGACATCATCACGACGGCGCCCTCCGTCTCCTATCGCGTCCACAAGACGGACGGCACCGAATTCTTCGTCGATAACCCTTCGCACCTTCCGCCCGTCTCCGAGATCGAGTTCATGGAAGAGCCCATCGTCAAGGCGGAGGTCTACTCGCCGCCCGATTACCTCGGCGCCATCATGGACTTGTGCCAGGATAAGCGCGGCGTCTTCAAGGATATGACCTATCTCGATCCCCGCCGCGTCAAGCTCGAATACCGCCTGCCCCTCAACGAGATCGTCTACGACTTCTTCGACGAATTAAAGTCCCGCACCAAGGGCTACGCAAGCTTCGATTACGAGATCGTAGGGTACGAAAAGAGCAAGCTCGTCCGCCTCGACATCCTCTTAAACGGCGAAATTTGCGACGCGCTCTCCATCATCGTGCATGAAGACAGGGCATATACGCGCGGCAGGACGCTGTGCGAAAATTTGAAGGACGCCATCCCGCGCCAGCTCTTTGAAATTCCCGTGCAGGCGGCGGTGGGGGGCAAGATCATCGCCCGCGAGACGGTGAAGGCGGTCAGAAAGGACGTCCTCGCCAAGTGCTACGGCGGCGACATCACGCGCAAGAAGAAGCTCCTCGAAAAGCAGAAAGAGGGCAAGAAGCGCATGCGCAAGATCGGCACCGTGGAAGTCCCCTCCGAAGAGATCGGAAGAGCACAC
>URMI01000150.1 GCA_900548845.1 uncultured Clostridia bacterium
GGTGCCGATATAGCCCGTATCGTAGGCGTTGGCGATGTCGTTCGCATCCTCGATGACGCGGTTGAGGTGTTCGGTATAACGCTTATCCATAAGACGGTCCTCCCCGTTCAATACAAAGTATCAGCGCGCATCCGAAAGGCGGCCCCGCCCCTCTTCGGTGATGAGCCCCATGCGGCGCAGGACGTCGCCCACATAGGCGGCGCGGAAGGTATCGTAGCCGCCCTCTTCGAGCGGGCTGCCGTTGATCTGATCGATGTTGGAGGGGCGCATGTCGACGATGAGCCCGTCGAGCTCTTCGAGGCTCCCCGAAAGCAGCCCCAACACAACGCCCAGCTTGACGTTTGCCATATAGCGCATGAATTCGCGCATCGTGAGCCTCACGCAGTTGGTGAGGATGCCCAAAGAGCGCAGAACGACGTCGGCGATGCCGATGCGGTCTTCTTTGAGGAGCCGCCTGCGCTCCGCCCGCTCCGCCTCGATGACCTTCCGAACGGCGCCTTCGACGGCACGCAAGATCTCCTCTTCCGAACGGCCGAGCGTGCGTTCGTTGCTCAGCTGATAGAGCGCGCCCTCCGCTCCGCTCCCTTCGCCGTACGCCCCGCGCACGGTGAGCCCTTCGCGCGAGAATTCCTCCGCGACGGCGCGCATGAGGCCGCTCCGCGCCATGGCGGGCAGAAAGAGCATGACGGACGCCCTCAATCCCGTGCCGAGGTTGGTGGGGCACGCCGTGAGATAGCCGAACTGCTTATCGTAGGCGAAGGGGATGGCGGAGGCGATGAGATCGTCGATGCCCGAAAGGCGCTCGTACGCCGTTTCGAGGTCGAACCCTTTCATGAAGTACTGCTCGCGGATGTGGTCCTCTTCGTTGATCATGACGGAGATGCTCTCGTCGCTCGAGATGAGCACCGCCGAGATGGCACGGTTTTTCCAGAGATCGCGGCTTATTAGATTGCTCTCGCGAAGGGAAGCCGCTTCCTCCTCCGTCACGGTGTTCATGCGGCGGAGGGTGAAGTCCTCCACCCCGCACAATTCGTCGGTGACGAGGCGGACGATCTCTTCGGCGAGCGAGACGTCGAAGAGGCGGTTGGGGAAGGGATAGTCTTCGAAATTGCGCGCGAGGCGGATGCGCGTGGAGACGGCGACGTCCCCTTCCGCCCGCTCATGTAAGGCGTCCGTCCGCAGCGCGCGGGAAGGCCTTATGGCTTCCGTCTTCGTCATACGCGCTCCCCGCGGATGGCTTTGTTGAGCGAACGGATCGCTTCGCCCAGCCGTTCCGCTTCGCGGTCGTCCCCGCGCCGCAGCGCCTCTTCGAGCCGCCCGCGCAGGCGCGCCCGTTCGAGGAAGAGTTCGTAATTTTCCCCCGCGTCCGCGCCCGGGGTCTTGCCCGTGTGCGTGGTGCCGCCCTGGATGCCCTTGACGGCGGGGGTGAGCTCGCGGCGGAAAAAGCGGTAGCATTCCGCGCACCCCACGAGCCCCGTGCGGCGGTAGTCTTCGAGCGCCATGCCGCAGGAAGGGCAGCGGCGCGCTTCCGCCCGCGCCGCCGTGAGCGCCGCGTAGCATTCGGGGCAGAGCACGGCGTCGTACTCCTTTCCCCCCGCCGCGATGTGATATCTGGATGCGGGCCTGCCGCACTGCGTACAAACCATGGAACGCCTCTGAAACGCGGGAAGGAGCGGGCACAACCCCTTCTTCCCGATATGCTATCATTATATCATGTTTTGCGAAGTTGTCAACCGCCCGATTTCGCAAGGCGCAAAAAACAAGCAAAAAGGCGGGCTTTTGACCCGCCTTACGGCTGTTTTTCCTTCATTTGCGGCATTTTTCGGGATGATGCGCAAGGAGATAGTCGTACGCCTCCTTCACGGGCGTGAAGCCGTGGTCGCCGTAGGCGCAGGTGAGGATGAGCGCGGGCTTTTCTTCGGGCGTCTTGTCGGTGCCCTCCCTGCCTTCGAAGAAGGAGACGCTTTCGATCTCTTCCCAGGTCAAATAGCTGCTCTCCGCGCGCGTCGCCTTTTTATCCCAGATGCCCTCCCGGAAGAGGATGAGCTCGGTGCGCGCCCTGCAATAGCCGACTCCGCCGTGGATGAGGAGATAGACGCCGATGCAGCTCAGCACGATGCCGATCGTGCGGTTTGCAAGAACGGCGACGACGATGCCCCCGACAAGCAGCCCCGCGCCAAGGAGAAGGAAGGGGAACTGACGGCGGCGCTTTTCCGCATCGGGGAGCACGAAGCGCTGCTCTTTTTGGGGCTTTCGGGGTTTTGCGCCCTTCTCCCCTTCTGCGGCGGGGGCGGGCGTTTCGCCGACGAGAGAAAGGCCGTGAGAAGATATGCACGCTTTGAGGCGCTCCTTGCCCTGCGTTTCGATGAGGGCGGGCGGCTCGCCTTTTTGCGGCTTTTTGCTGAGATAGTGCGCGGGGATCTCGAAGAGGATGCGCCACTCCCCTTTTTCCTTGGGCGCATGGCGGACAAGGACGGAGAAAAAGCGCATTTCCTTATAGGGAACGCGGATGCGGCGCTCCTTCTTTGCACGGTCCTGCCCGTGCAGGACGAGGGCGTCCTCCGTAAACGTCGCGAGCGTGCCTTCGCCCACGGTGAAGCTCTCTTCGCTGTCCGCTCGCTCCGAAAAGTCGCGCTCTTCGTCCTCCGCCTTCACGGAAGCGCGGAAGAGGGCAAAGCCGACGCCGCCGAGCGCTGCCGCGCCCAACATCCCCCCGAGCGCCAGAAAGCCGAGGAGATAGAAATGTTGGTTGCCGAGGCCGAGCATGACGAGGCAGAAGATCGCCCCGATGACGAGGAGAAGGGCAAGGATGGCTGCCGTCCATGCAAGGGCGGTGAGCGCTTTGCGGCGTTTTGCGGCGCGCTCCGCCTGCCGGATGAGAAGTTCGTTCATATGTTATTCCTTGAAGCGCGCGCCCTTGCGCCAGACGAAGAAGAAGAGCGCGAGAATTTGCAGCGGGATGCCGATGAGGAAGATGAGCCAGATGTTCTGCCCGAAGACGAACGCCGTTAAATAGATGCATAAAAGGACGGTCCAGATGAGGACGGTGAGCGAGATGATGCGCACCCACTTCCACTTCCAGACGGCGCTGAACACGAGCACGACGACGGCGGACGCCGACACGGCATAGACGAAGACGAGCCAGGTGTGCGGGAGCTCGCCCTTGCCGAAGATGCCCAAAAAGACATAGAGAACGACTGCCGTGAGCCAGCACAGCCCCACGGAACAGAGGAGGGTGATGACGCGCTGCTTGAGGCGGAAGCGCTTTGGCATGATGACTTCGTTCTTGGGCTCGTGGATAAGCTCGTCGAGCGTGACGCCGAAGAGTTCGGAAAGGCGCACGAGGATGCGGACGTCGGGGATGCCGTTGCCCTGCTCCCACTTGGAGACCGACTTATCGGAATAGTTGAGCTGTTCCGCAAGGTCGGACTGCGTCATGTTCGCCATCTTGCGAAGCCTCATGATGTTTTTGCCGATGATCTCGGCAAGGCGGTCCTGATCTTCTTCCATGCCCCGATTATACGCAAAAAAGCGGGAAAAGTCAACCGTTCTACTGTGAGTAGAGCGTGAAATGCGCACTCTACCGCGCCAAGATGCGGCAATAGAGCGGAAAAAAGAAGAAGTAGGTTGATTTTTCGCCCGTGCTTCGGTATGATGGAAGAGAAGATGACGCCGCGCCGCAGCGCCGCCTGCATCGGCATTTGCGGCAGGGGCCTCCCATCCCCGAGGCGCGTCTTCGGAAGGGCGTATGCCTTTCCTCCCTCTCCATTCTTTGTAAAGGCGCCGCCGCGGCCTGAGCCGCGGCGGCGCTTTCCTCTTCCCGCAAAACTCGCCATGCGATTTTTGCGGG
>URMI01000151.1 GCA_900548845.1 uncultured Clostridia bacterium
ACCGCAAAATAGGTGCCGGGGGCGGCGAAGGCGTGCTCTGCTGTTGCTTGGGCGTTCTCCCCTTCTTGCGTGAAAGTGCCTTCCGCGTAGGGTTCGCCTTCGAAGCTCCACTCCGCTTTCGTCACCCTGCCTGCGCCCTTCGGGATGCCGATCGCGGCAGTCAAGGTGACTTTTTCGCCACACTTAGCTTCGAGGCGCTTTTCGCCCCCTGCCGTGAGGGTGACGACGGGCTGAACGGCGCCGCGCTCTTCTGCTTTGGCGGCAAGGACGATCTGGCTGTCTTCGATCGTGTACTTACTCGAATCGCGGGGCGGGATGCCCTTTTCTACCCAATCCGCAAGGTCCAAAAGCGCCTGATGCAGGCCTCCGAGATAGGAGATGAGGTGAAGCTCGTCGACGGTGTGCTCGCTGTCGTCGTGGAAGCTGTTGTCGAAGAAATAGACGCGGTAGTGTTCGTCCGTCTCGGCGCCGAAGTGCTCTTTGACCTTTTGGCGGTACCAATCGATCTGCCAGGGGAAGGCGGACTCGTCCATCGTGGCGGCGACGACGATCATCTTGCCGCGAAAATTCCCCGATTGGAGGCTCCCGCAGCTGCCGCGGGCGATGGGCGGCCCCGCCCTATACTCGCGCACGGGGTAGACGGGCGTGCCCTGCGCCGTTTTGAACTGCTCCCAGCCGATGTATTCGTGCCCTTCGGGCGTCTGATGGCGGTAGTACGTCTGCGCGGCGAGGTAGTCGGAATTATCGAGCGAGACCTTGTCGCCCGCCTTTGCAAGAGCGAGCTTTGTGAGCGCGTGCTCGAACCCGAAGCCGGGAGCCAGCACGAGCTTGTCGCCGATGAGGCGGTCTGCGGTGAGCGTGAGCCCCTCCGCGCCGCCGTTTTCGAAGCGGACGTTTGCGCCATAGGCGTAGATGTCGCCCGTGGGCGCGCCCTCGAGAACGAGATAGGTCTCCCCTTCCATCAAAAGGTCGTTCTGTTCGCGCTTCCAGGCGTTGTCGGCGCCCGTCATGGCGCGGCGGTCGACCTCTTCTTTGGCGCGGGGGAGGTGCACCGCTTTGACCGTACAGGTGCATTGGATGCGGTCGCGGTGGACGGAGCTAAAAGGGTCTGCCCCGAGATAGCCGGGAAGCTCCCAGAAGTCCTTGAAGTATTGAAGATCGCGCCCCAAAGTGCCTGCCGCAACGACGGGCAGCGCGCCGTCGTCGAGCTTTTCGTAGTAGAACCAGCTCTTTAAGGGGAAGCCCATCTTGGTGGCTTCGAAGAGGGTCGCCCGCTCTTCGGCGGAGAGGCCCTCGTAAGGGTTGCCGCTGCCGCCTGCGTCGAGCGCGTCGGCGATCTTGGGGAAGGCGTGGCGCAGCACCCGCTTGGCGTGGGCGCGCACGCAGAAGACGTTGGGGATCGCCATGGGCGAGCCGTGGATGTAGGGAACGGCTCCATCCCAGGTATTCGTCATTTCGAAGCAGCTCGTCGTCTTGAATGCGCCGCCGCTGCCGCCGTAAATGTAACCGTAGGGACGATGGGGATAGCCGTAGATGCGCTCGGCGACCTTGCGGGAAAATTCCGCGGAGGCAGAGCTTGCCTTGTAGATGATGCTGCCGTCATCGCGGTGGATGCCCTGTGCGACGCCCATGTTGGTTTCGACAAAGTACGCGCCGTGGGAGTTGGCAAAGCCGATCTTGTTTTCCATGCCCTTACGGCCGATGGAAGCGTTCTCGCTGCCCTCGACGGGAGACATGAACTGAAAGAAACGGCCCTCATACTGTTCCCTAGGGGGATAGAAGAAGGAAAAGCGGGTGTCGGTGCCTTCAAAGCCGCCGTGGACGTAGGTGTAGCCTTCGGGGCGCTGCTCCTCGACGTCGATATAGGGGGTTTGGAAGGCGGGGTCGAGCGCGGGATCGTAGATGTTGTGTTCCATACTGTTCTCTCCTTGAAAAAGGGACAGGCGGATGCGTTAGGGGGCCGCATCCGCCTGTGAGGTCAGCCGATCGAATAGTGACCGACCAAAGTACCCGTGAAGGTGAGGGCAACGGAAAGGCCCATCGAAGGGACGAGATAGCTGATGCCGTCTGCCGTGTAGGTGAGGTTGAGATCGATGCCCGTGCCCGTTGCGGATCCATAGTCGGGAGCCGATACGAGCGTGCCTGCGTTCGCCATCGTGACGGTGATCGTGGGGATCATGTCGGACGTTGCAGACCAGGTGCCGACTTCGCTTTCGGGAGCCTCAAAGTCCATGGGGATGGAGGTGTGAAGGACAAGATCGAGCGTTGCCGTGCCGTCGCTCCAGAGGGAAAGCGTGACGTCGACGGTGTTGCCCTCCTGCGAGGGAAGCGGGTCAGCTGCCGTGACTTCGATACCCGTCGCGGTAAAGGTGTAAACGGCCTCAGCCGACCAGTCATAGGTGAGAAGCGCGTCTTCCACCGTGAAGTTCATGACCGCCGTACCCATGGGACCCATATCGAAGGTGCCGGGGGCATCCTTGACGGAGTAGCTGAGAGTGAGCGTCGCGTTGAGTTCGTCGACCGCTTCGGACGTCGTCGTGAGCGTGCCTGCGTTCTCGAAGTTAAAGGTGTAGGCGGGAACGCCGCTGCTTTCATCGGCAGTGTAGGTGCCGCGGTCGATGGAAGTCGTATAGGCAGTGCCGAACACGTCGACGGTCGCCATCATTTCGGCGATGCCGTCCGAGTAGAGGACGAGTTCCAAAGAGCCCTCCATCGTGGGCGAGGGCGCTGCGCCCGTCGTACCGAACGTGACTGTTCCCGATGCGAAGGAGAAGAGAGGCGTGCCCACTTCCTTTACTTCGCCCGTAAGGGTGATCTCGGCAGCTTCCGTCACATACTCCCCTGCGGGGATGGTGAGGGCGACGGAGATGAGTTTGTTCTCATCGGGCGCGGAGACGGTGAAGTTCTCTTCGCCGAAGGTGAGCGTTATGGTGCGGTCGCCGTTCTGCGTGTAGGTACCCGAGAGCACGGTCTCGTAGGAATAGTCCTTGATGCGGGTGACGACGACGTCGGCGGAATTGTCCTGCCAGAGACGGAGCTCTGCCATCGCATCCTCGGCGGCGCCGCCGAAGGAAAGAGAGATGTACTCATCGCCCGAGGTAAGCAGCTGCGTCGTCGTCCATGCCTCGGTGACGAGCGCGAAGCCCTCTTCGCCGTCCGGGGTGTAGGTGTAGGTGCCGTCTGCGTTGACGGTGAGCGTTGCATAAGCCGTGCCGCCGTTTTTGAGGGTGTACGTCGTGACGTCGCCCGAGACGGACTTTTCGTACGAGCCGCTGTCGGCGGTGATGTTGTTGCCGTTGATGCTGTCGAAGAGGGCGCCCTCGTTCGTCATGCTCGCATAGAAGATGAGTTGCGCGGAGGCGTCTTTGGTCTCGCAGAGGGAAAGCGAGGCGATATCCTCTTCGTCGTTGTCGGGATCCCAATTGTAGTCTTCCTGCACGAGGGAGGCCCAGGAAATGCCTTGCAGGGTGTTGCGTTCCATGTTCCAGATGCGCCCTTCTGCGATGACGCCCTTGAAAGTGGTGCCGTCGAAGGAGGTGAGGACGAGCTGCTCGGAAGCGGTGTACTCGTTCTTGTCGGTATCGGTGTCGCCCGGCGTATCGCCGTTTTCGATCTTATAGTAGGGGTACTCCCCTTCCACGACTTCCCAGCTGCCGAGGGAGTACGTCCATGCGGAATAGTAGTAATAGGAACCGTCCTCTTTCAGCTTAAGGGTCGCGCCTTCGCCGTCCGGCGTATTGGCGGGGGTGATCCAGCGGCCGTCGTAGAGCTGCTTTTCTGCAGGCTCGGGGGTGGAAACCGTTTCGCCGCAGTTGTCGCAGACGCCGTCGCCGTTC
>URMI01000152.1 GCA_900548845.1 uncultured Clostridia bacterium
CTGCGGCGCGCTTCGTTTGCCGCATGACCTGATACGCCTGCCGCTCCTCTTCCCGCAAAACTCGCCATGCGATTTTTGCGGGAGCCCTGAAAGACAAGAATGCACTTGCTCACCCCTTACACAGGGGAGGCTATCATAAGGAATCTTTTCCAAAAATAACTTCCGCGAGGAGGGTTTCCCTCCGCTGCGGGACTCAATTTGTGCCATACTTGGCACTTATTGTCTAATAAGGACAAAAAGAGGCGCGGGCGATATCGCTGCTTCAAATCAACTGTCTCCACCCCTCGCCGCGAAGATTTCCCGAAGGGAAAGATTTGCGGCGAAAATAAGAAAAGAACGGGCGGCAGCGCCGCCCATCCTTTTTGGTTGTTTGTAAAATTACTTGCCGAAGTATCTCTTGAGAAGGCCCTTGAAGCCTGCGCCGTGACGCGCTTCGTCCTTTGCCATCTCGTGCACGGTGTCGTGGATGGCGTCGTAGCCGAGCTCCTTCGCGCGCTTTGCGATCGCGAGCTTGCCTGCGCACGCGCCCGTCTCGGCAGCGACGCGGAGCTCGAGATTCTTCTCAGTCGAATCGGTGACGACTTCGCCGAGAAGCTCTGCAAACTTGCTTGCGTGCTCTGCTTCCTCGAAGGCATAGCGCTTGTACGCCTCTGCGATCTCGGGATAGCCCTCGCGCTCGGCAACGCGTGCCATCGCAAGATACATGCCGACTTCGGTGCACTCGCCCTCGAAGTTGGCGCGGAGGCCGTCCATCACTTCCTTATCTTCCACCTTGCCGTCGCCGACGTGGTGCTCGCATGCAAAACCCGTGTTCTCCTCGATGGGAACGAACTTCGTCGCCTTGCAGACGGGGCAGACTTCAACATCATCCGCGACGATCTCGCCGCAAACTGCACATCTCTTCATAGATCAAAATCTCCTTTCTTGATTTTTCTTGGGTCATTATAACATAAATGAGACTAAATATCAATAAGTTTTCAGAAAGTTGTAAGGACGCGGAAGAGCTCTTCGTAGGAAGAGACAAAGCGGGAGGCGCCGACGCGGGAGAGTTCTTCCTGCGTGCGGTAGCCCCAGAGGACGGAGACGCCGAACATCCCCGCATTGCGGGCGACCATCGCATCCGTTTCGCCGTCGCCGACGAAGGCGCACTCCGAAGGGGCAACGCGGAGGGAAAGCGCCGCGTACTGCGCGAGGGAAGGATCGGGCTTGCAGGGAAAGCTCCCCGTGTCGCCCCCGACGAAATCGAAGAGCCCTTCGGGGAAGAACTTTTGGATGCAGCCCTCCGTCGCATCCTGCGGCTTGTTGGTGACGACGCCGAGCTTTAAGCCCCGCGCTTTGAGGGCGGAGAGCGTTTCTATCTCTCCGTCGTAGAGGCGGGTGCGCTCCTGCGTGTTGCGCGAGAAATGCTCGCGGAAATATTCGTAGCAGGCTTCGAGCTCCTTCGCCCCGTGCGGAACGGCGCGCTCCATGAGCTCCCATGCGCCGTCGCCGATGAAGCGGCGCGTCTGTTCCCGCGAGATGGGCGGGAAGGAGAAGGCGGCAAGCGCCTCGTTGACGTAATATTGGATGTCGCCCAGCGTATCTAAAAGGGTGCCGTCCAGATCCAAAAGAACTGCTTTGAGCATAGGTTTCTCCTGATGGTCACAACTGCTCGATCGCGTCGATGACCGTGTTGAGGAAGCTCTTCTCCCCCACCCGGTTGAGCTTGAAGAAGATGCCTTCGCTGCCGCCCGCCGTGATGACGGTGACCTTGAACTTTCCCTCCGTCCCCGCGACGACGATCGTCATGCTGACGCGGTTGCCCCCGAACCAGCTGTAGCGCTCGTACACGCGCACGAGACAGCGAAACGGGCCGTTTGAAAGATCGCTCTCGTCCTCCAGCGAGGCGGAGACGCTGCCGTTCATTACGGCGTTATGCAGCGTGTTGACGATCGCGGAAAAGTTCCCGCTGACCGTGCGTTCGTATTTTGCCATAGAGTTTCTCCTTGCGGTATGCCGCATGAAATGCGCGGCGGGCAACCGCTGCCGCCCGCCGTGATGGCGGTGTCTCCCTACCCATCACGACTTTTTCTCTTGCCGCAGCAAGAGAAAAAGTGTGAATATCTTTACATCTTCTCCGGAACGCCGATGCCGAGAAGGGTGAGCCCTGCGGTGAGCACGGAGAGCGTCGCCTTCGTCAGGGCAAGGCGGAAGGAGCGCGTCTCCTCCTCCTGCAGGATCTTGCAGTCGAAGTAGAACTTGTTGAACTTCTGCGCCGTATCGACGCACCAGCGGGCGACGAAGCTGGGCTCGTAGCGCTCGGCTGCCGCCTTCACCGTATCGGGGAAGTCGGAAAGCGCACGGATGAGCTCGAACTCCTGATCGCAGGGGGTGTAGCCTTCGGAAAGCGCCCCTTCGAAGCCGCCCTCCGCCGCCTTGGCGAGCACGGACGAGGCGCGGGCGCAGGTGTACTGCACATAGACGCTCGTTTCGCCGTCGAAGTTGAGCGCCTTATCGTAGGAAAAGACGATATCCTTGATCTTGTTGTTGTAGAGCGCGGAGAAGATGACGGCGCCCACGCCCACCTTTTCGGCGATCTCCTGCTTGTTTTCGAGGGAAGGGTTCTTCTCGTCGATGACGGAATACGCCTTTTCGACGCAGCGATTCAAAACGTCTTCGAGCCAGACCACCTTGCCCTTGCGGGTGGACATGGCGCCGTCTTCCAAAGAGACCATGCCGTAGGCGACGTGCACGAGGTCCTTCGCCCACTCCTTGCCCATGAGTTCGAGCACCTTGAACACCTGCTTGAAGTGCAGGTTCTGCTGATAGGCGACGACGTAGAGGCATTTATCGAAGTCGTAGGTATTCTTGCGGTAGATGGCGGCGGCGAGGTCGCGCGTCGCATAGAGGGAGGCGCCGTCCGAGCGCAGGATGAGGCAGGGCGGCATGCCGTAGGGTTCGAGATCGACGATCTGCGCGCCGTTGCTCTCCTTGAGAAGCCCCTTCTCTCTGAGTTCCTCGACGACGGGCGCCATCTTATCGGTATAAAATCGCTCGCCCGCGTACGAATCGAAGGTGATGTGCAGCTTTTCGTAGATGCCCTTGACGTAGCTGAGCGTCAAAGACTTGAACCAATCGAAGAGCTCGTTCGCCTCTTTATCGCCGCTCTCGATAAGGCGGAAGTATTCGCGCGCTTCTGCTTCCATCGCCTCGTCCGCCTCCTCGTTGAAGCGGACGTAGAGATCGTTGATGGCGTGGATGCCGCCCTTTTCCGCCTCCTCGCGGCTGCCCCAACGCTTGTAGGCGGAGATGAGCTTGCCGAACTGGGTGCCGTAGTCGCCGAGATGGTTGATGCCCACCGTGTGATAGCCGAGGAACTTGAAGATGCGGTAGAGCGCCCCGCCGATGACCGTCGTCGAGAGATGCCCGATGTGGAAGGGCTTGGCGATGTTGACGGAGGAATAGTCGATGCAGATGGTCTTGCCCGCGCCTATCGAGGAGGAGCCGTAATTTTCGCCCTCTTGAAGGATGCGGGAGAGGACGTCTTTTGCGAGCCCCGCCCTTGCGATGCGGAAGTTGACATAGCCGTTGAGGGCTTTGGCTTCCGAGACGACGCCGTCTAAAGGGTAATTTGCCGCGATGTCCTCCGCGATGAGCGCGGGGCTCTTGCGGAGCACTTTGGCGAGCTTGAAGCAGGGGAGCGCATAGTCCCCCATCGACGTGTCGGGCGGGACGGCGATGAGCCCTTCGAGCTCCTCTTTCGTGACGCCCTCTGCTTGGATATGTTCGGAAATATAGCGTTTATAGTCCATGTCGGCCTCTCCCGCGGCGGGGAAACGCAGATCGG
>URMI01000153.1 GCA_900548845.1 uncultured Clostridia bacterium
GGCTCCCGCCGCTCGAAGCGCTCGTGCTCGGCACGCAGCCTATCGTTTCGGATATCCCCGTCTTCCGCGAAGTGTACGAAGGCCTCCCCGTCGTCTTCTTCCGGGGGGAGGAGGGGCTCGCAAAGGCGCTTTCCTGCCCGCCCGAAGAGATCGATTGCCGCGAGGAAGTGCTGTCCCGCTACAGCTATGCACGCTGCGCAAAGACCATTCTGGAGCATATCAAGGCATAGCCGCCCTTTTGCGGCAGACCGCGGGTACGAAGCCCGAGGAGGATACCAATGAGCGAATTTGAAAAAAAGATCAGCGTCATCATTCCCGTCTACAATACGGAGCGCTATATCGCGCAGTGCATCGACAGCATCCTTGCCTCGCCCCTCGAAGATATCGAGGTCATCGCGGTGGACGACGGCTCCGAGGACCGCTCGCTCGAGATCCTCATGATGTACAAAGATCCCCGCCTCAAAGTGTTTTCGAAGCGCAACGAGGGGGTGTTCCGCACATGGAAGTACGGCGTGGAGCGCGCCTTAGGGGAGTATATCATCTTTGTCGATGCGGATGACTATGTTTCTCCCGCGCTCTTCGAGACGGTGGAGAGCCTCCTTCGCCTCAGAGACTACGACCTCATCCAGCACGGCTGGATGGAAGTCTATGAAAAATCGCAGAGAAAGACGTGCGGTTCGCTCGATATCCCGCAGGGGGAATACCTCGGCGAAGAGCTCGAGCGCGTCAAAGACGAGTATCTCTTCTTCAAGGGACAGCATAAGAAGGAGCTCCCCGTCCTGCGTTGGGCAAAGGTGTTCCGCACGGCGCTTTTGAGAGAAATTTTGCCCGATACGATGGAGGATATCTCCATGTATGAGGACGACAGCATCTGCAGGCCATACCTTACGCAGATCAAGTCGATGTACTTTCTTTCCGACCATCTCTACTTCCACCGCTGCGACGTCGTCGGTTCTATCTGCAATTCCCCCGCAAAGCTGCCGCGCTATCTTGTGGACTGCAAGAACCTGAATGCCTTCTTTCAAGCAAAGCGGGAGCGCTTCGGATTTCCCGAAGAGACGCTCGGCTATTACTATTACTTCTATCATCAGTCGGTGATGGGGGAGGCGGTCCGCTTCAAGAACGACGCGCTCGCAAAGCGCATCCTGAGCGAGCCCAAGTTCCGTTCCCTTCTTGAAACTTACGGGAAGGGGATCAAGCCCTTCCTGCTCAAACATAAGCTCTTCTTCCTCTACCGCATCCTGCGGAAGGGGAAGGACGTTTGGCGCGTCTTGCGCTATGAGGTGACGCGGTGGATAAAAAGAGAGGAATAAAAAACGTCGCCGTTTCCATCGTCTTCAAGATCCTGATCCTTCTGGGGACGCTGCTCGTGCGTCGCCTGCTCATCTCCGAACTCGGCGATGCCGTCAACGGGCTCAACTCCCTCTATACGACGGTCATCGGTTCCATGTCTGTGGCGGAACTCGGCGTGGGCAGCGTGATCACTTACTGCATGTATAAGCCCATCGTGGAGGGGGATGACGATAAAGTGGCGGCGCTGTACCGCCTCTTTTCACGGCTGTACCTTGTCATCGGCGGCGTCATTCTGGTGTGCGGCTGCGTCTTTATGGCGTTTTTGCCCTACCTTGCCAAGGGGTATGCGGAGGCAGATACCAACTTGTATCTCTCCTTCGCCCTGATGCTCGCCTCCATCCTCGTTTCGTATGCGTTCAGCGCCAAGAGCTCGCTCATCAACGCTTACAAGAACAATTATGTGACGACGACCATCACTTCCGTCGGGATGCTGCTCCAGCAGGGGCTCCAGGTCGCCGTCCTTTTTACCTTCCGCTCTTTCGAGATCTTCCTTGCCTGCGCCATCGTCTCCACGCTCTTTCAGTGGCTGGTGACGGAGATCGTGACGCGCAGGGAATATTCCGCGATCCTCAAAAACAAACAGCAGGCGGACAGGGCGACGAGGCGCGAAGTTTCCCGGAACGTCCGGGCGATCTTCATGCACAAGATCGGCAGCGTTCTCGTCAATACGGCAGATTCCGTCATCATTTCCGCCTTCATCGGCATTGTGATCGTGGGCAAATACTCCAACTATACCACTATCATGATGGCGATGGTCAGCGTCATCTCCCTCTTCTTCACGCCGCTCACTTCCGTCATCGGGCATCTCTGCGTGGAGGAAAAGGACGCCGTCAAACCCTATTTCGAGTTCTTCCACACCTTCAACTTCGTCCTCGGGCTCGTGTTTTTCCTCGGCTATTACGCCATCATCGACGAGCTCGTCACCTTCTGCTTCGGCGGGGGCGGGGAGCTGGAGATGGCGCGGTCGGTCTCCTTTGTCATCACCGTCAACTATTTCATCCAGTTCATGCGGCAGGCGGTGCTCCTCTTCCGCGATGCGACGGGCACATTCTATTATGACCGCTGGAAGCCCCTTGCGGAAGGCGTCATCAACGTCATCCTCTCCGTTGCCTTTGTGCTTTTGTTCGGTTCGGAGGAAAACGGCGTCGTGGGGGTGATCGTGGCGACCATCATCACCAACATCTTCATCTGCCACATCGTGGAGCCCTATGTGCTGCACAGGCACGTCTTCGAGTGTTCGGCAAAGAAGTACTACCTCAAAAATTACGCGCTCATCGCGCTCTTTGTTGCCATGCTCTTTGTGCTGCACGTCTGCCGCGTGGAGCTTGCAAGCCCCGTGGCAACGCTGTTTGCAAACGGCTTTATCGCTGTCGGGCTGGCTCTCATTCCCATCGCGTTTGTGACGGCGGTCGACAAAAACTTCCGCTCGCACCTCGGCTGGCTGGGCAGAAAGCTCAACGGGCTCATCAAAAAACTGCGCCATTCTGCGCCCGAGGAGGAAGGCGGGGGCGACGGCAGTCCCCGCCCGTAAATTTCACCAACTTTTCTTTTAACAAGAGGTAAAATGTTTCATCAAAACGTTGACGAAATAGTTTTTACCTGTTATAATAGTGTCGCAAATCGGGCGGCGGACCCGTGCGCAGACAGCGCGAAACACGCAAGGAGATATTGTAACTTTTATGCTCAATTACACATTGGACGCGAACAAGAGGGGCGTTGACGTTTCCAAGCACCTCTACGGACTGTTCTTCGAGGACATCAATCAGTCGGCGGACGGCGGCATGAATGCCGAGATGGTGATCAACAATTCGTTCGAGTTCGAGTACTTCACCTACGACGACTTCAATGCAGAAAGCCCCGTCGAAGCGCGCAAGCAGAGCTACTACGCCTGGGACATCTACGGTGCAGGCCCCAAGAAGATCATGACCGTCGGCGGCATGAATCAGAACAACCCGAGCTTTTTGCTTCTGAGCGTGGGCGGCATCTATCACCTCGAGAATCCCGGCTACTATACGGTGGGCGGCTATGATATGTACGGCATGCCCGTCAAGAACGGCGAGACGTACAACTTCTCCATGTTCATCAAGCGCCTCGGCTTCAAGGGCACCGCGAAGGTGTTCATCAAGGGCGCGCACGGCCGCCATACCACGATCGGCGAGATCGCCATTCCCGAAGGCGCCGACGGCGACTGGATCAAGGTCTCGACTTCCGTCGTTGCCGAAAAGGACACGATGGGCCGTCTTTGCATCATTTTCGAAGGCAACGGCAAGATCGGCGTTGACTACGTCTCCCTGCTCCCCGCAGCGACGTGGGGCGATCCCGATAAGTACCGCAACGGCAAATTCTCGCCCCGCTTTGTCGAGGTCTTGAAGGACTGCCATCCTTCCTTCCTCCGCTTCCCAGGCGGCTGCGTCGTCGAGGGCGACGTCGCCTTCCAATATCGGAAGA
>URMI01000154.1 GCA_900548845.1 uncultured Clostridia bacterium
AGGCACTGACTGTTGCAAAGCGGCTCGGAGACTGGGTATTCGAGCGCGTAATGAAGTGGGATCATGCGCTCAACGAAAAAGTGCTCGCCGTCGAATACGGCGGCATGAACGACTGCCTTTACGATCTCTATTCCTTCACGGGCGAGGAAAAATACGCCCTTGCCGCGCATCGATTTGACGAGGAAGCGCTCTTCGGCCGCATTTTGAGCGAAGAGAAGGATGTTCTGAAGGGGAAGCATGCCAACACGCAGATCCCCAAAATTTTGGGCGCGCTCAACCGCTATCTGACGGTGCACGGAAAGAAGATCGCGGGGGAAGTTGTCGATGCGAGCCGCTATCTGAATGTAGCCAAAGTCTTTTTCCGCACCGTTCTCGAACGGCACACCTATGTGACGGGCGGTAATTCCGAATGGGAGCACTTCGGGCCCGACTATGCCCTCGATGTGCGCCGCACCAACTGCAACTGCGAAACGTGCAATGCCTACAACATGTTAAAGCTGGCGCGCGGGCTCTTTTCGGTGACGGGCGAGAAATACTATACCGACTATTACGACAACGCCTTTGTGAACTCCATTTTGCCCTCGCAAAACCCCGAAACGGGCATGACGACCTACTTCCAGCCCATGGCGAGCGGATATTTCAAGGTCTTCTCCCGCCCGTTCGACAAATTCTGGTGCTGCACGGGGAGCGGCATGGAGAACTTTTCCAAGCTCGGGGACAGCATCGCCTATACGGACGGGAGGCGTATCTATCTCGAACAGTATCTCTCCTGCGTCATCCGGGCGGGGAAGACTACGATCGGGCTCTCCTGCAACTTCCCGCTTTCGGACAGCGGCACGATCGAAGTGAGCGGGGAATGGGAGACGCTCCTTGCGCTTCGTGTCCCCGACTGGGCGGACGGAGCGATGGAGCTTACCATAAGCAACAAAAAACTGCCCGCTCTTGAGATCAACGGGCATATCCTTGTCACAATAAAGGCGGGGGAAACGCTCTCCTTCCGCATCCCGCTGACTGTGACCATGCAGGGCCTCCCCGACGGGAAGGACGCCTTTGCCTTCCGTTACGGCGGGGCGGTACTGAGCGCCGATCTCGGCACGGAGGACATGGAGGAGACGGAAACGGGGGTGGACGTCACCATTCCCGCACGCAAACACCTCGAAAGCGAGCGCGTGTATTTCAAGTCCCTCTATCCGCTCTTCGACCGCCCGCAGGACTTTTTACAGCGGGAGGGCGAGAAATTCGTGCTCCGCGGCGGCGACAGGGAGCTCACTTACGGCCTTCACTATAAGCGCTACAAGGAACGCTACGGCATCTATTTCCGCTTCCGCAAGGGAGAACGGGAAGCGGAGGGCGAGAGGAGGACGCCGCTCGACACCGTGCAGCCCGGCTACGGGCAGTATGAAACGGACGAGCTCCACGCCCTCGACGAGAAGGATACCGTGAGCGTCACTTCGGACGGCACCTGCCGCTATGCGCTCCCCGGGGGATATTTTTCTTATGATTTCCTCGTCGATCCCAAAAAGAAGTGTTCGCTTTCCGTGGAGCTTCGGCAGGAAGACAACGGCAAGCCGCTTGCGATCTATGCAGAGGGCGAACTTGTCTACTTGAACGAATATCTGCGCTACACGGAAGGGGAAGAGAGCTACCGCATCGAGGTGGAACTTCCCCAAAGCGTCCTTGCCCGCGCCCGCCAAAAGAGCGTAAAGGGGAAGGAAGTCACCGTCCTCAACATCCGCTTCGAGGGTACGAAGGAGCGGGAAAGCGCCCGCGTTTCGGAATTTATCTATCTCTTTGCCGAGTAAAACAGACGAGGAGGGGAGCGGCATGAAAGCTGGATATCAAGCGGGCATCTTTCTCGCCGTGCTGGCAGCGGCGCTCTATGCCCTCAATGCGCCGCTTTCCAAGCTCTTGCTCGACTTTATGCCCTCTACGCTGATGGCAGGCTTTCTCTATCTCGGCGCAGGGCTGGGGATGGGCGTCATCGCATTGGGAAGAAAGCTCTTCCGCCGCGCAGCAAAGGGGAGCCGCCTCACGAAAAAGGAGCTTCCCTTTACGCTTGCGATGATCGCGCTCGATATCGCCGCGCCCATCTGCCTGATGCTCGGGCTCAAAAGCACGACTGCCGCCAATGCCTCTCTTCTCAACAACTTTGAGATCGTCGCGACCGCCGTCACCGCGCTTGCCGTCTTCAAGGAGAGCATCTCCCCGCGGCTTTGGGCGGGCATCATGTTCGTCACGCTCTCCTGTGCGCTCCTGTCGTTGGAAGACATCGAAGGTCTCCGCTTTTCTTTCGGCTCGCTCTTTATCCTGCTCGCCTGCGTATGCTGGGGGTTTGAGAACAACTGCACGAGGAAGATCTCCTCGAAAGACCCGATGGAGATCGTGCTTCTGAAGGGCGTCTTTTCGGGGCTCGGCTCGCTCATCATCGGGCTTATTATCGGCGAGCGCGTCACCGTTCTTTGGAGCGTCTTTGCGGTGCTCGGCGTGGGGCTCGTCGCATACGGGCTGAGCATCTTCTTCTATGTGCACGCGCAGCGGCTCTTGGGTGCGGCGCGGACGAGCGCATATTACGCCGTCTCGCCCTTTCTTGGAACGCTTCTTTCGCTTATCATCTTCCGCGAACTCCCGCACTTTACTTACTTCATCGCGCTTGCCCTGATGGCGGTCGGCGCCTTCCTGTGCGCGGAAGATAAGCCGCTGTTCCGAAAGAGAGCCGAACGGGCTGCGTCGGGCAAAAATACCTTGACAGAAGAGGGGAAATCTGTTATACTACAAAACGAGGCGGCGGACGGCACCTTTCCGCAATATGAACTGCCGCACAACAAGGAGGAAACCATGAACAACAAGTATGCAGGCACGCAGACCGAGAAAAACCTCGAAGCGGCTTTTGCGGGGGAATCGCAGGCAAGGAACAAGTACACCTACTTTGCATCCGTTGCCAAGAAGGAAGGCTACGAGCAGATCGCGGCGCTCTTTCTGAAGACGGCAGACAATGAAAAGGAGCACGCAAAGCTCTGGTTCAAGGAGCTCAAGGGCATCGGCAATACGCCCGAAAACCTCGCTGCCGCCGCAGCGGGCGAAAACTACGAGTGGACGGATATGTATAAGGAGTTCGCAGAGACCGCCGAAAAGGAAGGCTTCCCCGAACTTGCCGCAAAGTTCCGCCTCGTCGCCGCCATCGAAAAGCATCATGAAGAGCGCTACCGTGCGCTGCTCAAGAACATCGAACTTGCGGAAGTGTTTGCAAAGTCGGAAGTCAAAGTCTGGGAATGCCGCAACTGCGGTCATATCGTCGTCGGCACCAAGGCGCCCGAGATCTGCCCGACCTGCGCGCATCCGCAGAGCTTCTTCGAGATCCACGCCGAAAATTATTGACAACACGCAAAAGACCCGCCTCGTGGGCGGGTCTTTTTGTATGTAATTTTTGCTCAAAGGCGGGATAAAAGCTCGAAATAACCTTCGAAGGTCTTTTTTGTGCAGTCGGGATCGTCGATCGTGACATTGCCCGTTTTCAGCCCGATCAGGGAAAACGCCATGGCGACGCGATGATCGCGGAAGGTCTTCACCGTTCCGCCGCGGACGGGTGCGGGCGAGACGGAGAGCACGCCGTCCCGATAAGAGGCGGGCACGCCGAGCGCATTCAGATTTTCAACGATGGCGTTGACGCGGTCGCACTCCTGCGCGCGGATGTGTTCGAGGCCCGTCAGGCGGGAGGAGGTGCGCGCAAAGGGAGCGAGCGCAGCCACCGTGAGCGCCTGGTCGGAAAAATCCTGCAAGTTCTCTTCAAAACCGTCGA
>URMI01000155.1 GCA_900548845.1 uncultured Clostridia bacterium
GTCGGAGATCGTCAAAAGCTCGCAGTAATGCGACCAGGACAATTTGCCAGACAGCGTCTGGCAATTTTGATAGCCGAGATAAAAGAGCCGCATATTCTGCAAATTGGAACGCGAAAACCCCTTCCCGAATTCCTTTGTCAGCGCGCGGGAGAGTTCTTTGAGCGTCCGTTTTCCGTAATCGGCGCGGTCGGGGACCGTCTGTTCGTGCTCGCAGATGATCCTGCCGATGTTCCAATAGGCGGCAAGAAGCTCACTGTTGACCTGACGCGCGGCATTATTTCGGGCATTCTGCAAGACCGTCCTGATCTCGGTCACGAGCGTCTCGGTCATGATGCGCTCCATGCTTTCCGGTCTTACATTGCTCATATGTGATCTCCTGAAAGATTATTGTTTTGAAGTTATGTTTCCCGCACGAGCACCGAGAGCCCGGACTCGGAAAAACCGTTCTTTAAGTAAAACGAATAGGCAGGATAAGCGCGCTCGGTATTGAGCATGGCACCGAAAACGCCCTCTTCGGCAAGGCGGGTGCATATTTCATCGAGAAGTCTGCTTCCGATCCCCTTCCCCTGAAAGGAGGGCACAATGCAGAACTCATCGAGATAGTACTCCATCCCCTTGCGCCACGGTTTCAAAAAGCCTGCGGCAAGCCCGACGATACGCACGCCGCTTTCTGTCACAAACCCGCGGAAAGAGGCAAGAGAAAAGCAATTTTCAAAATAGCGCCGCGCCTCTTCGGGCGAGACGTCCTCGTTCCACGGCGGCGCGGAGAACACCGCACAAAAAAGCGTGCTCAATTCGCCGATGCCTGCCCGTTCCATTGACCTGAAATGCAACTCACTCATCCTTGTGCAAACTCATTTGAAATGAGGCTACTCCCTCAGTCCACTTGGGGGTACCGTCTCGTGCGGTAGAGAGCAAACGGGATCTACTCCCTCCGTCTCGCTGCCGAGAACAAGCCTCGGACAGCGCGACACCTCCCCGAAGAGGAGGCTATATTAAGGATCTCCAAAAATAACTGCTGCAAGCAAAACCACGCTTTTGCTTTTGAAATTATCTCCGCGAGGAGGGTTCCCCTCCGCTGCGGGACTCAATTTGCGCCATACTTGGCGCTTATTGTTCTTAGAATGACAGTTAAGCTCGCGGGCGATAACGTAAATTAGATGTGTAAAATTCACCCCTCGCCGCGAAGATTTCCCGAAGGGAAAGATTTGCGGCGAAATCTTTTATTCCCATTCAATGGTAGCCGGGGGTTTGGAGGTGATGTCGTAGACGACGCGGCTCGCGTGCGGCACCTCGCCCGTGATGCGGAGGGAAATTTTTTCGAGCACCTCGTAAGGGATGCGCGCCCAATCGGCGGTCATGGCGTCCACGCTCGTGACGGCGCGGAGGGCGATGACGTTCTCGTAGGTGCGGAAATCTCCCTGCACACCCACCGTCTTGCTGTTGGTGATGACGGCAAAGTACTGCCAGATCTCGCGCGAAATCCCCGCTTTTGCGATCTCGTCGCGGAAGATGAAATCGGCAAGGCGCAACGTTTCCAGCTTTTCGCGGGTGACTTCGCCCATGATGCGGATGGCGAGCCCCGGCCCCGGGAAGGGCTGGCGCTGCACGACGGGCTCGGGCAGCCCCAGCTCGGCGCCCACGCGGCGCACTTCGTCCTTGAAGAGGTCGCGAAGAGGTTCGACGATCTCCTTGAAGTCGACAACGGAGGGCAGCCCGCCCACGTTGTGATGCGATTTGATGACGGCGCTCTTGTCTTTCCCGCTCTCGATGACGTCGGGATAGATGGTGCCCTGCACCAAAAAGTCGACGGCGCCGATCTTCTTTGCCTCCTGTTCGAAGACGCGGATGAACTCCTCGCCGATGATCTTGCGCTTTTGTTCGGGCTCTTCGACGCCCGCGAGCTTGGAAAGGAACAGCTCGCCCGCGTCCGCCTTGATAAGATTCATCCCCAGCCCGTCACGGAAGACGGACATGACTTCCTCCGCCTCGCCGAGGCGCAGAAGCCCGTGGTCGACGAAGACGCAGATGAGGTTATCCCCCACCGCGCGGTGCACGAGGGTCGCCGCGACGGCGGAATCGACGCCGCCCGACATGGCGCACAGGACCTTCTTGCCCGCCAATTTCTCTTTGAGGGCTTTGACCTGCTCTTCGACGAAGCCCCCCATCGTCCAGTCGCCCTTGGCATGACAGACGTTGTAGAGGAAATTTTTGAGGAGCGCGTTGCCGTACTCGGAATGGACGACTTCGGGGTGATACTGCACGCCGTAGATGCGCTTTTCTTGATTGCCGTAAACGGCGGCGGGGCAGCTTTCGGTGACCGCCAGAATATCGAAGCCCGCGGGGACTTCGGCAACGTAGTCGGTGTGGCTCATCCACGAGACGCTGCGCGCAGGGATGTCCTCGGAAAGCGGGCTCTCCTTGACGAACTCCACATAGCGCTTGCCGTATTCGCTCTCGGGAGCGTGCTCCACCCTGCCGCCCAGCGTGTAGGCGATGAGCTGGCAGCCGTAGCAGATGCCGAGGACGGGGATACCGAGCTCCAAAATCTTACGGTCGATGTGGGGGGACGCGGCGTCGTAGACGCTGTTGGGCCCGCCCGTGAAAATGATGCCGACGGGCGCGTACTGTTCGATCTCCTCCGCGCTCATGGAGCAGGGCAGAAGGTCGCAGTAGACGCCGAGATCGCGCACGCGGCGGGCGATGAGCTGATTGTACTGCCCGCCGAAGTCGAGCACCAATACTCTTTCGTGTTGCATGGTTTCTCCTTTTGCGGCGTTCGCTTCTGCCGCATTGCAATGGGAAAACGCCCGAGATAAGGTCGGGCGTTTTGTTTATCGTTATCTCGCCGTGTAGTTGGGCGCTTCCTTGCTGATGGAAATATCGTGAGGATGGCTCTCCAAAAGCCCGGCGTTGGTGATGCGGACAAATTCGGAGTGCAGCCTGAGATCGTCGATCGTCGCCTTTCCGCAATAGCCCATGCCCGAACGCAGGCCGCCCTTCATCTGATAGATGATCTCGGAGACGGTGCCGCGGTAAGGCACCCTTCCTTCGACGCCCTCGGGCACAAACTTCTTGGTGCCCTCCTGGAAGTAGCGGTCGCTGGAGCCTGCCGCCATCGCCGCGAGCGAACCCATGCCGCGGTACACCTTGAAGCTGCGGCCCTGATAGAGTTCGATCTCGCCCGGGCTCTCCTGCGTGCCTGCGAGCATGGAACCGATCATGACGGCGCTGCCGCCCGCTGCAAGGGCTTTCACAATGTCGCCCGAGTACTTGATGCCGCCGTCCGCGATGACGCGCTTACCGAGCTTATCCGCTTCCTCCGCGCAGTCCATGATGGCGGTGAACTGAGGCACGCCGATGCCCGCGACGATACGCGTGGTGCAGATGGAGCCGGGGCCGATGCCCACTTTGACAACATCTGCGCCCGCTTCGATGAGGGCGCGCGTTGCGCCTGCCGTTGCGACGTTGCCCGCAATGATGGGCACGTTGGGGAAGGCGCGCTTGATCTGGGCGACCTTTTCGATGACGCCCCTGCTGTGGCCGTGCGCCGTGTCGACGGCGATGATATCCACCTTCTTTTCGACGAGGGCGGCGATACGCTCCATCGTGTTGGCGGAAGTGCCGACCGCCGCGCCGACGAGAAGACGGCCGTTCTTATCCCTTGCAGAGTTGGGGTACTGGATGCTCTTTTCGATGTCCTTGATCGTGATGAGGCCCTTCAGGTACCCGTCCTTATCGACGATGGGAAGCTTTTCGATACGGT
>URMI01000156.1 GCA_900548845.1 uncultured Clostridia bacterium
ACGTGTGCTCTTCCGATCTCGCGCCGCCCGTTACCAAAATGTTCTGCATACCGTCCTCCTTAAAAATGCCTGATCCTGACGCCGTCTTCGATGCTCGTATCGTAGAAGGCGGCGGTGTATCCCGTCTCTTGGGTGTATTTTTTGCCGACTGCCTGTTTGAAGGCTTGTGTCTTGCCCTGTTCGACAAGGCTTATCGTGCAGCCGCCGAAGCCCGCGCCGATCATGCGCGAGGCGATGCAGCCCTCCGTCTCCCGTGCGGCATACGCAAGGGCGTCGGGCTCTTTGCCCGTCACTTCATAGAGCTTGGAGAGCGAGTCGTGCGAGGCGTTGATGAGCTTTGCAAGCGTCTCAATATCGCCTGCTTTGAGGGCGGACGCCGCCTCTTTGACGCGCGCGCATTCATAGACGACGTGCTGCGCTCTTGCAAGAAGGGTGCAAGGCAAGACGTGCTTTGCGCCTTCGAACGCCTGAGGCGTGATGTCGGCAAGGCAGCTTGCCTCGGGGAGCTCCTTTTGAAGGAGGGAGAGCGCTTCGTCCGTTTCGGCGCGGCGTTCGTTGTATTTGCTCGTTACGAGCGCGTGCGGCTTGTTGCAGTTGGCGACGATGAGCTCGTAATTTTCAAGCTCCAAAGGGATGTATTCGTATTCGAGCGTCTTGCAGTTGAGAAGGATGGCTTTGTCCTTTTTGCCCATCGCCGAAGCGAACTGATCCATGATGCCGCAGTTGACGCCGCAGTAGGTGTTTTCCGCCTTCTGCGAAAGGAGAGCGATCGTGGTAAGATCGTACGTTTCGCCCGTGAGTTCGCGCATCGCGACCGCCGTTGCGACTTCGATGGCGGCGGAGGAGGAGAGCCCGCTCCCGAAGGGGACGGAGCAGGAGTAGTAAAGGTCGCAGCCGATGAGTGGGTGCCCCGCCTCTTTGAGGACGGAGAGGACGCCCGCCTGATATTTGCCCCAGCCGAGCGACTTGTACTCTTCCAGCCGATCGAGGGAGAGTTTTGCCGTCTCGTCGAGGTCGTCAGCATAGACGTTGACGACATTGGTGCCGTTGGGGCGCGCGAGTACGCGGCAGCAGAGGTTGAGGGATGCCGGCATGACGAGCCCGCCGCAGTAATCGACGTGTTCGCCGATGAGGTTGATGCGCCCCGCCGCGCTCACTTCGAGCGTGGGGGAGCCGTAAAATACCTTTTGAAAGTGTGCCGTGATGTCCATACGTCAGACCTCCTCAAATCCCATCGAGCGCAGGAAGGCGTCAAAGCCCTGCCTGCCCGTTTCGTCGTTCTTGAATACCGCCGTGTTGTCGAGAATGGCGGCGCATGTCTTGTTGACATAGTCCTTGACGCGCGCTTCGGCTTCCTCTTTCGAGGCGGCTCTGCCTTCCGAAAGCAGCGTCTTTATCATATTGCGGTGGAGGTAAAGATCGTTTTCGGGAGCGTTGAGGGCAGTTTCGTCGTACTCCGCATTGCCGCAGAGGATGTCGGCGATCGCCGCGAGCTGGCGCTTTAAGCGGGGCGGCAAAATAAAGAGCCCCATCGCTTCGATGAGCCCGATGCCCTCGCTCTTGATGTTGAGGTGTTCGGGATGCACATGGAAGATGCCGTCGGGGTACGTCTTATCCGTGCGGTTGTTGCGCAGGATGATGGTGAAGGAGTACATGTCTTCGATCTTGCGGAGGATGGGGGAGCAGGCGTTGTGCGGGGTGCCGCCCGTGCGGCTCAGGATATCGCATGCGGGGCAGTCGAACGTCTTCCAGGCTTCGATGATCTTTGCGGCGCACGCTTCGGCTTCATCGCGCGGGCCTTCGAAGCGGACGGCGCTGTTGTACCAGTCGAGGATGCCGAAGGTGAGATGAGGGAATGCGGGATGGGCATAGCATGTGCGGACGAGCGCGTGATGCATGGGCATCAGGTGCTTGCCCCCTTGGAAGTGCTCGTGATCGAGGATGGAGCCTCCCACGATGGGGAGGGAGGCGTTGCTCCCGATGAAATAGTTGGGGAGAACGTCCACAAAATCGAGAAGCTTTGCGGGCGTCTTGTTGTCGACGTGCATGGGAACATGCTTTTCGTTGATGGCGATGCAGTGTTCCTCGTAATAGGCATAGGGGGAGTACTGCATAAACCACTTTTCGCCGCCGAGCGTCAGGTCGACGGTGCGTAAATTTCTGCGGGGCGGGTGCGTTGCAGAGCCTTCGAAGCCCTCGTTCTCCTTGCAGAGCGCACAGGAAGGGTATTTGTTGCCCTTGGGCGCGGTGAGGAGCTTGGCGATATCCTTGTTGTTCTTTTCGGGTTTGGATAAATTGACGGTGATCTCGAGCCCGCTCTTGCCGTCGTCGTAGTTCCATTTCAGGTTGCGCGCGATGGCGGTTTTTTGCACATAGCCGCTCTTGACGGAGAGCGAGTAAAGATAATCGGAAGCCTTTGAAGCGCCCTCTCTTTCGCGGATGCGGGAAAATTCTTCGTTGACCTTGGAGGGGCGGGGCATGAGGAGCCCGAAGACATTTGCGGCAAAGCGCTCCTCGGCGCCCTCTTCGCAAAGGCGGGCGCTCTTTGCAAAGGCTGCGATCTCGCCCATGAGCGCATCGGGCACGTCGGCGTTTTCCGCTTCGGTGGTATCCGCTTCCCCCTGATAGGGCGAAGAGAGGCGGAAGTGCGATAAAAGCACGTTCCGCATGTAAATTTCGTCCTCTTCGGGAAGGAAGAGGTGGCATTTTGCATAGGCGAGCAGGTTTTCGATGAGAAGTTCGGGGGACATCTTTGGCTCCTTGCGGTGCGTTTGTGTTTTCCGCGCAATTTGCGCGGCGTACAGCAAAAGGGCGAACATCGTCGCCCGATCGCTGTAATATAGGGGGAATTTAAGAATGTGTGTTGCCATGAAAGGCGGGGGAAACGGGAACGATGCCGCCCGGTTCCCTTTCGCTTTCGGCACATTCATTATAGCGCATCCCAAAAGAAGATGCAAGCAGGCAGTTGTCCGATATCGGACATTTATTGACCTTATCCTATTGACAGGTGAATTGATTTAGATTATAATAAAGCAAAAAGGGAGGGAAGGCATGCTTGCAAAGCGGGAGATCTGGAATTACCCCGAGGGGGCGAAGGTGTGGGCGGGCAAGTACCGAAACTCGCACAACCTTTTACATTGGCACTTCGACTGCGAATTTATCTCGGTGGAGCGGGGGAAGCTCGAAGTGTTCTGCGAAAAAAAGCTGCATACCCTTGCCGAGGGGGAGGCGCTCTTTACGGACAGCGGGCAGATGCACTATCAGCGGGCTTTGGAGCCCGATACCGTGCTGCGCGTCATCGTGTTTGAAAGCTCCGTCTTTCCCGTGCTCGAAAATTTCAGGCTGCTTTCGCCCAAACTTGCGGGAGCTTACCCTGTCGCGGAGACGTACGCGCGGCTTGTAAGAGCCCTCAAAGAGAAAAAGCCCTTCTTCGGCGAAGAGGCGCGCTGCATCGTGAGCGAGCTGATGATAAATGTGTTCCGCGGCGAGGCAGTCGTCCGCCGCACGGGGGGAGACCGCACCGAGGACGCCTTCAAACGCCTTTTAGAGGACGTTGAGGAGCATTATGAAGAATATACCTTTTCGGACGCCGTCGCTTTTATGGGCATGAGCGAGGCGTACTTTTCGCGCTACTTTAAGGCGATGACGGGGACGACGTTTTCGCAGTACCTCAATTATGTGCGCACGGACGCCGCGGTGCGCTGTTTGCAGGAGGGGCGGGGGATG
>URMI01000157.1 GCA_900548845.1 uncultured Clostridia bacterium
AATGGCGCATTGTTCGCGCCATTTCTTGACCGAGCGCGGTTTCCACCGCGCGAGAAGCTGTCATGCCATCCGCAGTTTATGGCGGTGGCATGACTGAGGGAGTCACCTTATTCTAGCCTCCCCTGTGTAAGGGTGAGCAAATGCATTCTTGTCAAAGCCACGGTGTGGCTTTGACCATTTGCGAACTTAGAAATGGCGCATTGTTCGCGCCATTTCTTGACCGAGCGCGGTTTCCACCGCGCGAGACGGTGTCTTGCCAAAGGCAAGACGGAGGGGTTGTTAAGCCGACACCGTGACTGAGGGAGTAAATGCCGGGGCTTCCCGCTTTCCCTTGCCTCCTCGTCGCAGCGGAGCAAGGCAAATCTTGCCCGCCCCTCCTTCGTCGGGGCGGGGTGTTGATGCCTGAAGGAGTCGCTTTATTTTTGTAAGATCGCTTTCGATAACGGCAGTTCTCTTTCCGAACAAAATCTCCTTCCGCCCCACTTTTCTTTCCCAAAGGCAAAAAACATCTTCATGCCCCAAAAGGGGAGAGGAGACAAAACACAAACATCTCTCCGCCGCTCACAAAAGGAAAAGGGGCGGCACAACCCCCGACCCCGAAAACAACAAAAAAACAGCTCCTCCGCGCGGCCGCACGGAGGAGGGATTTATTTGCCAAATTCAGTTGTGACCGGGGCGGGCCATTTCGGCACTTCTCGGCTTGAACTCAATGTGGAATCAAACTTCCGGTGCGATCAAGTGGGTCGATCGCTTCAAGTTCTGTTCATCCGATCAGCTTTGCGCCCCTTCGGTGAAATTGTACGTTGGTCTGTCCTCCTTATCCGAGATCTTCCTCGCCTCACGGGGAATGAAGTTTGTCATATCAAGCGTACCTCCCGATATGAGATTTTCTCGGAGTAGAATCTCCGCTTTGCGGGGTCAGCCTGCTTTCCCCGCTTGCCTTTGCCACTTGGGTCACATGGTCATTGGAGTAGCCCTCGCTGATTCAATTTCCGCCTCATGAAGTTATCGCGTTAATTGTGCATTGGTCTTTCCTTCCTTGTGAGATCGTCTAAAGTTGCATCGGTTTACGTGCACATTGGAGTAGTCCCCTTGTGGTTATTTTGTGAGAAAGTAACTTTGTTTGTGTGTTTCTTTCTCTTTCTTGGCTACATTATAACACATATCCCGAATTTGTCAAGCGTTTGGGGAAAAATTTTTTGCGATTTTCCCGCTTTTTTTCGGGGCGCAGAGAGGCGGTCCATTCTGCGGCACCTGTATCGCAGAGAGGCGGCCTCGCCATTGCCTCATCGCGACCTCATCGCAGCGCCCGTATCTCAAAAAGAGGCGACCCATTCTGCAGCGCCAAAAAGCCCGCCCGAAAAACTCACTCCGCGCCCTTCACCGTGACTTCGATGTCCGCTCCCATGCCCGAGGGGATGAGCCCAACGTTCGCCTCAAACGCTTTCGGGTCTTTGCGGTAGAGCTCGCGCGCAAGCAAAAAGAGGTCGCACCCGCTTATTTGGCATGTTTCCCAGAGTGAGGCGATATACGATGCGATGAGTTCTTCCGCGCGGCGTTCGTCCTCGTCCGTCGCGACGTTGGTCTCGGTGCCCGTCATGAAGTCTTCTTCCGTGCGGTCGCTCACGAGCACTTTGAGTCGCACCGAAAGTTTCGCCCGCGGCACGTCCTCATTGCCGAGTTTTGCACTGCCGCCGCCCCGCTTGATGCTGAGCGAGACGGGCTCGCCGCCCTCTCCCTCCACGGTGAGGATGCCCGCTTTCACCTTCCCGCGGACGAGGTTGAAGGCGAGCGTCTCCTCGGCGGAGAGCAGCCCCGTCAGCTTCCCTTCCCGGAAGAGGGCGGTCTCTTCCGCGCGGAAGAGCACGGGCGCGTCCTTTTCGCCGCCCGACCCTTCCGAACCGCTCGCCCCGCCTTTGCCGCCCGACCCATCCGAACTTCCCGAACCGCCCGAACTTCCCGAACCGCCCGAACTTCCCGTGCCGCCCGAACTTCCCGTGCCGCTTTCGTGGGACAGGGTGCGGATGAAGGGCATGAAGGAACTTCTGGAAACGCCCAGCGTGCCGACGGCGAATTCGCGCAGCGTGTTTTTGACGGCGGCGCCCGTCTTTTCCGCCGCCCCCGAAAAGAGTTTATGGATGGCGAGGGAAGGGGTGTCGTCGATGGCGCTCGTCTTTTTTAACATCTCGCCCGCGCTGCCCTCCGCAACGGCAACGGCGCAGTTGTCCGACATATATTCATTGTGCAGAAAGTAGTTGAGGGCGGGCATGGCGCCCTCTCTTGCCGCCTCTTCGCCGAGCAGGACGAGCGAACAGAAGTCGAACTTGGGGATCCAGCCCGAGTCCGCGTACATCATCATGAGGCAGTCGGCGACCGTCTCTCCCTTCCCCGAAAGCTCCACGCTCGCCGTCCCGCCCGCCTTTTCCCCGCCCTTGGGCACGGAGATCTGCGCGGTGAGCTCGTATCCCTCCCCGCTCCTGTCGATGCCCGCCGCCAGGATCACGGCAGTCTTTTGGATATCGACGAGCCCGAAGTCGTTGGAAAAGAAGGCAAAGAGGAGCGCTCCTCCCAAAAAGAGGGCGAATTTGGGCGCGGTGCGCCTTAAGATGCGTTTCATGCGTCCCTCCCTTTCCGCCCACCCCGCAGGAGCAGCAGCGCAAGGGGCAGCGCCGCTGAAAAGAGGGGAAAGAGCCACACGAGCGTGCGCGTCAGAAAGCGTTCCGCGGCGGGGAAGGCAAAGCCGAGCGCGGCGGAAGCGGCGATCATCGCCCCGTTTAAGAGCAGGGAATACAAAAGGCATTTCGGCTTGCTCTCTCCGAACGCCTCTTTGAGCAGTTCCGCCGCCGAGAGCATGGGCATGAGCGAGGAAAAGATCATCGCAAGCGCGAGGGCGTAGATGAAGAGATAGTCCACTCTCCCCAAAATGCCCACGGCGGGGAAGTACTTGGCGGTCTTTGCAAAGGCGAAGAACTGCACGGGGGCGATGCCCTGAAAGATGCCGTAAAAGAGGGCGAGGAACAACAGCACCGCCCCGCCGCCCGCAAGATGCACGGCGGCTGCCTTCCACGCGAGCCCCTTTTTGTATTGTATCTTATCGAGAAGGGGCAGAACGAGCGCCCCGTCGAAGAACCAGGCAAGGGCGTGCTTCGCGCCCGCAAAAATGCCCTCCGCGCCCGAGATCCCGGCAGGCAGGAGCGCCGCAAAGTCCGCCTCTCCCGCAGAAAAGAGCACAATGACGGCGAAGGAGAGAACGGAGAGCGGCCCCAAGAGGTCGAAGACGCGCCCGAAGCTTGCAAGGGGCTTTAAGCAGAAGTAGACGGAGAGCAGGAAGAAGGGCGCGAACAGAAGGTCGGAAGGCAGGGTGTCGTAAAAGACGCTCTGCACCATCAGTTTTTGTTCGAAAAGGGGGATATACGCCGCAAAAAGGAAGAAGAGGGAGAGAACGACGCTTCCCAAAGTTGCCGCCGCCCGCCCGAAGGAGCGCTTTAACAGCGCGAAGAAGGAGAGCGCGCGTTTTGCAAGCAGCACCGCCGCGAACACGGAAAGGCTCTCCAAAGCGACGGGAAGCAGCGCCGAGAGCAAAAGGTCATTCTTCGCGTCCGCCGCAAGCTGCGCGGGCAGCAAAACGAGTTTAGCAAGGGGCGCGATGCACCCGAGGAAAAAGAGGAGCTGGCGG
>URMI01000158.1 GCA_900548845.1 uncultured Clostridia bacterium
GGTCGATCAGCTGCGCTATACCGCCATCATGGACTTTACCCAGCGCGTCGCCGAACAGAAGCACCCCGAAGCTTATTCTACCGACGTCTATCAGGCGCTGCAATTTATCAAGACGCATACCAACCAGCCCATCGGCGTTACGGATGTTTTGGAGCATGTCGGAAGAAGCCGTTCGCAGTTCATGGAACAGTTCAAAAGGGAGACGGGCGAGACGATCGGAAAATACATCGTCAAAGCAAAGCTGCAGGAAGCGAAGCTGCTTTTAGCCTATTCCGACCGCCCCCTTTCGGAAATTTCCACCTTTTTCTTCTTTTCCAGCCAATCCTACTTTCAGAACCTGTTCAAGAAGGAGTTCGGCGTCACGCCCCTTGAATACCGAAAAAAACACCATAAAGAATGAGCGGCCGCAGCCGCTCATTCTTTCCCCAAAGGACGATTTTACAAAAAACACCGCCCAAAAAAACGCCCACCCGAAACAGGCGAAATTTGCTATCATTCCAACGTGAAACTCAAAAGTTCCAAAAAGCCGCGCTCGATATGAAATTCGAGCGCCGAGTTTTCTTCCCCGCCCGCGATCGGGCCGCGCACGCTTTCCCAGGACTTGCTTGAACATTCGAGCGTACAGAAGGTCTTCTTTCCGTCCGAAACGCGGATGCGCCCCCTTCCGCGCGCTTTCAGCACAATGGAGCGCGTCTCCAAAAGGCCGAAGGAACGATAGCGCACCAGAACGCCGCGGGTAAGGTTCGTTAAAAAGCGTTCGCTGCCGTCGTCCGTCACCATAGGGAGCCCTTTGAACGTGCGGTTTCCGCCGTGCGGCATCTTTCCGTTGGTCAGATGGCAGCAGATGACGGCAGGATACTCCCCTTCCCCTCTGAGCGGCCCGCCGTTGAGCCCGCAGCTCGAGATCGGGACCTGCGGGATGCTCCCGTCCTCCAGGATCTCGATGGGCTCGGCGCACGCCTGACGGGAATAGTCGCTCCCGTGCGACTGGCGGTGATAAAAGACATACCACTTTCCGCCGATCTTTTCGATGCCGCCGTGCGTGGTGCCCGTATGGTTGAGGCGATCTTTCTGCTTTCTGCCCAGAAAGCCCACATCACCGTTGGAAACGACCGTCCCGCCGAATACAAAACCGCGGTCGGGATATTTGCTCGTCGCATAGCAGAGCTCATGATTGCGCTCAGAGGAATAGAGGAAGTAATAGGTATCGCCGATCTTACGGATGGACGCCCCTTCATAGAACGCATGGCCTAAAAAGCCGTTGATTTTAGAAGGAACGGGCAGGATATGCGGCGTACAGGAGCGCACCGTCATCATATCGTCGTCAAGGACGAGCATGAAGGGCCCGAGCGGATCATTCTCGCCCCCGAACACTTCGGGCGGGCGGTGATAGACGGCGGAAGCGATCTTTGCCATCACAAAACGGTTGCGGCGCGTGATCTGCATCCCGCCCCACAGCCCCGTGCCGCCGTAGAGGCGGATGACGCCGCCGTCGTTGATCACGGCGGGATCGAAGAGCACGCAGTCCTGAAAGGGCGTGCCGTCGGGGTGTTTCACTTCGCCGAGATAGGTAAATCTCCCGTCGGGCGCATCGCTGACGGCGACGAGGATGGGCCCGTCATATCCCCCTTTCCCCTTGTCGCCCGCAGGGCAGCAATAGAGATAATATCTTCCGTCATTTCCCCGCACGCAGTCGGGCGCATAGAGGTAGGGCCGCTCCTCACAATAGTAGGGCGTATCTTTCGGCGAGAAGACGATCCCCGAAGAAGTCCAATTCCCGAGATCGTCCACGGGCGCCGACCATACCTCATAGCCGAGCATGCAGAAGGTATTGCCGCCCTCTTTGTCGTGCGAGCCGTATAAATACACCCTGTCACCGAAGACGTGCGGCTCCCCGTCGGGGATATAAGTATCGAGCGGCAAAAACGGATTGAATGCCTGTTGTTTCATGAATGCCTCCTTATCTTGTGTTCGGCAAAATCATGTATCGCGTTGGTGGGCAAACCGTCAGAGCTTTGCAAGAAAGGCGTCTGCGCGACCGATCCAGCCCTCCGCGCCTGTTGCGGAGCCGTCGCCGAACCCGTGCGGCGCGCGCGGGAAGATATCGAGCTGAACCGCGATCCCCTTCTCTTTGAGAAGCGTTTGGAACGCTTCGAGCGGTTTTTTCGAGATGAGGAGATCGTGCTTCCCCACCGCCATATAGGTGGGCGGAAAGGTGCCGCAGTGCGAAGGAACATCGTACTCCTTCTTCGTCTTCTCGCCGAAATTTTCCCCGAACATTGTTTTCAGAAAGCCGCGGTGGCGGAGATCGGAAAAGAGCGCCTCGCCCGAAATGGCGGGGTAGATCGCAAGCAGGGCTTTGGGTGGCTGCAGCCGATGGGCAGGATAGCCCAAATTGTCCGTTCCCCACTGTGTGACGAGGTTGCCGCCCGCAGAAAAACCGCATAAAACGTACTCTCCGTTCCCTCCGAAGGAAGCGCCGCGCTCCAAAACGAAGCGAACGGCGCGCTCTAAATCTTCCATTGCCATGGGAACGGCGGGCGCGCGCCCCACGCGGTAGTTGAGGACAAAGACGGGATAGCCGAGCCTTGCAAAGCGCATGGCGACGGGGAAGCCCTCGACGACATTGCACACATATCCGTACCCGCCGCCCGCACAGACGATGACGGACGGCTTATTTTTGCTCTCTTCGGAAGCAAAGGCAAAGAGGCGCACTTTCTTTTTGCGCTCATCGTCGCGGCATTCGTTAAGCTCGTAAAGAGGATAGACGACGCGCCCCGATTTGCTCCGTTCGGTCACAAATTCCAGCCCCTCCCGCATGATCCCGGCGGGGCAGCAGGGATGCATTTTGTGGAACTGCTGCAAGGTGAGCTCTTTTTCGCGGCGGGCAAGCTTTTCGTTGCCGTAGTCCAGATAACGCACGAGCCCTTCAAGCTCCCCCGAAAATTCAGAATAAAGCGGCGATTTGAATGCGATCATCATATTCCCTCCTTTGTTTTTCCTGATCAGACTTCCTTCCCGCGCGGCGCTTGATTCACTCCGCAGGGGGAATTTTTCTGCCTCAAAACTGCAAAGAGATGAGATCGATGGCTCCCTTTCCCGCAAAACGCACATAGAGCGCGCGCGTTCCTTGAAAGGGAAGGTTGAGGCTCACGCGGCTCTCCTTTGCGCCGTTCCATGCGGCTTCCGAAAGGCAGGAAAAAGTTTCTTCGAAAGAGACCTGCAATTTCCCCTTTGCGCGTCTGCCGCGATGTCCGCGCACGGTGAGCGTGAGCTGGGCGCCCTCGGGAATCAAGAAATACTTAAACCCCGCCACGCAGCCGTCGCCGAAATTTGCAACATACTGTGCGGGATCGCTCTCTCTGTCCTTCCCGTCCTGCGTGATATAGGGGTGCTTTTTGCCGCGCATTTTCGTCACTTTGCAGGCGCCCTGTTTGCTTTTCAGTACGCAGGCGATCCCCGCTTCATAGCTACCTTCCGCGGGCAGAGGCTTACCGTATAGCCCCTGACTTGTCATTTCGGCGGGGAAAAACTTACCGTCTTCAAAGCGGACGGGCTCGGCAACGCCCTGACGGCTGCACTCGTTTTTGCCCGTCTGCCGATGCCCGAAGATGTAATATTTGCCGTTCACGCACTCGATGCCGCCGTGATCGTTCCCCCAATAATACTGCA
>URMI01000159.1 GCA_900548845.1 uncultured Clostridia bacterium
GGCTTCACGGAGGAGGAGCAGGAGACGCTCGCCCGCCTGACGGGGAAGATGGTCGAAAACGCCCGCCGCTATATGGAGGGCAGAAAGTGAAACGCACGCTGGGCTATCTGAAGCCGTATGCGGGGAAGACGGCGCTCGCGCTCTTTCTGAAGACGGCGGGGAGTGTTTCCGAACTCGGCCTTCCCTATCTGCTCTCCTATATCATCGACGAACTGACGCCCTTGAAGGACGAGACCGCCATCTGGATCGCGGGCGGGGCGATGCTCTTTTTCTCGCTCTTGGCGCTCTTCGGCAACATTGCCGCCAACCGCCTCTCGGCGCTCGTCGCGGGGGCAATGACGCGGGCGCTGCGGCACGATCTCTTCCGCAAGACGAGCTACTTGAAGTGCAGCCAGGTGGATGAGCTCACCGTGCCTTCGCTCATCTCCCGCCTCACGTCCGATACCTACTACGTCAATCAGATGGTGGCGCGCACCATGCGCATGGGGGTCAGAGCGCCCATCCTGCTTGCGGGCGGGCTGTTATTTTGCTTCCTGCTCAATGCGAGGCTGGCGCTCGTGCTCGTCGCGGTCATCCCCGTCGTCGCGGTGCCGCTCTTTCTCATCACGAGGAAGAGCGTCCCCATGTATCTTGCCGTGCAGAAAAACGGCGACCGCATGGTGCGTACCGTGCAGGAGGACATCACGGGCATCCGTGTCATCAAGGCGCTCTCCAAGACGGAGCATGAGAGCGAAAAGTTCGGCGGCATTGCCTCCGACCTCGCCTCCTCCGAGTTCCGCGCCCAACGGGTGATGTCGCTTACCAATCCTCTGACGTCGCTCATCCTCAATCTGGGGCTCGTCGCCGTCATCGTCGCGGGGGCGTTCCTCTCCGCCGAGGCGGGCGACATCACGGGGTTTCTCACATATTTCATCATCGTGCTCAACGCCATGCTGGGCATTTCGCGCATCTTCGTCATCCTCTCGCGCGGAGCGGCTTCTGCCGAGCGCATCGAAAAGGTGCTTGCCCTCGACGAGCGCGAGAAGTCGGAAGAGCATCCCGCGGGCGATCCTGCCTTTGCGGTGGAGTTCAAAGACGTCTCCTTTTCCTACGGCGGAGACAAGGAGCACCTGACGGGCATCTCCTTCGCCTTAAATAAGGGCGCTTCCCTCGGCATCATCGGCCCGACGGGCTGCGGCAAATCGACCGTCGTCAATCTGCTGCTGCGCCTTTACGACGTTTCCGCGGGCGCGGTGTATGTGGACGGGCAGGACGTGCGCTCCCTCCCTTCGGAAAAGCTCCGCAAAAAGTTCGGCGTCGTCTTTCAGAACGGCTATCTGATGGCGGCGAGCATCCGCGAGAACATCGACTACGGCAGAGACCTGCCCGAAGAGGCGATAAAATGGGCGGCGCGCTGCGCGCAGGCGGAAGAATTCATCAAAGAGCTCCCCGAAGGGTACGGGCATGACCTCGCGCAGAAGGCGGGCGATCTTTCGGGCGGGCAGAAACAGCGGCTGCTCATCGCGCGGGCGCTCGCGGCTTCCCCCGAGATCGTCGTTCTCGACGACAGCTCCTCCGCGCTCGACTATGCGACGGACGCGGCGCTGCGCAGGGCGTTGCAGCGCGAGTATGCGGGCACGACGCGCATCGTCGTGGCGCAGCGGGTGAGCTCGGTGAAAAACTGCGATCTCATCCTGGTGCTCGAAAACGGCAGTGTGACGGGCGCGGGCACGCACGAAGACCTCATGAAGTCGTGCCCCGAGTACCGTGCCATTGCCGAGACGCAGATGGGGGAGGCGGTTTGAGGAGTATTTATCGGCAGACTGCCGCGACTGCTCCTCAAACGGGTCAACGAAGGAACAGGTCTTCTAAGAGGAATTTGCATATGAACCTTTCGAAAAACGATCTCAAGCCCGTGCGGGAAGGGAGAAGGCGTGCGGACGTCAGATATGTGGCGCGCAGCCTTGCAAAATACGCAAAGCCCTATCTCCCGCTCTTTTTCCTCGTCTTTTTTGCGTCGCTCGCGGGGACGGTGCTCTCCCTGCTCGGCCCGCAGGTGTGCGGCTATGCCATCAATGAGATAAAGCCGGGCGGCGGCACCAATTTTACGGCGATCGGGCGGTACGCCGCCGTGCTTGTGGGCGTGTATGCGGCTTCGGGCGTTCTTTCCTATCTTTCGGCGATCGGGCTGAGCTACTTTTCGCGCTGCATCATCAAGCGCATCCGCGCCGACCTTTTTTCCAAGCTCATGACGCTGCCCGTCGCCTACTTCGACGCGCGTCAGGCGGGCGACATCATCTCCGTGCTCTCTTACGACCTCGACACGCTGGGCGAATCGCTCGCGAACGACGTCATGATGGTCCTCACGAGCATCGTCACCATCGTCGGCTCCTTTGTGATGATGCTCTTAACGGCGCCTCTCCTTGTCACGGTGTTCGCGGTCACCATCCCGCTCTCGGCGCTGTTCACGCGCTGGCTCACCCACAAGGTGCAGCCCCTCTTCCGCGCCCGCTCCAAAAAGCTGGGCGAGCTCAACGGCTTTGTCGAAGAGGTCGTCTCGGGGCAGAAGACGACGAAAGCCTATTGCTGCGAGGAAGCCTTTCTTGCGCGCTTCGAAGAAAAGAACGCCGCCGCGGCGGACGCCTACACCGAGGCGGAGAGCTATGGCACGATCACGGGCCCTTCCGTCAACTTCATGAACAATCTTTCGCTCTCGCTCGTCAGCGTCTTCGGCGCGTTCATGTATATGAACGGCGTCATCGCGAGCGTGGGCGGCATCGCCTCCTTCGTGCTGTATTCGCGCAAGTTCTCGGGCCCCATCAACGAGATCGCCAACGTGCTGAGCGAGTTCCAGTCCGCCCTTGCCGCCGCCGAGCGCGTCTTCCGCGTCTTCGAAGAGCCTTCGGAACCCGCCGACGCCGACGACGCCCAAGAGCTTGTTTCCGTCGAAGGCAGGGTGGATATCGAGCACGTCCGCTTCGGTTACGACCCCGAAAAGCCCGTCCTCCACGATTTCACGCTGCATGCGGAGCGCGGCGAGCTCGTCGCGATCGTGGGGCATACGGGCGCGGGCAAGACGACGCTTGTCAACCTTCTGATGCGCTTTTACGATGCGCAGGCGGGGCGCATCCTCATCGACGGGAAGGACATTACCGAAGTGACGCGCGCCTCTTTGCGCCGTTCCTTTGCGATGGTGTTGCAGGATACCTGGCTGTTTTCGGGCAGCGTGCTCGAAAACGTGCGCTACGGCAGCGAGGACGCTTCGCGGGAGGAGGTGGAGCGCGTCTGCCGCGAGGCAAAGGTCGCCTCCTTCGTCGAAAAACTGCCCGCGGGGTACGATACCGTGCTCACGGATAACGCCGTCAACATCTCCAAGGGGCAGAAGCAGCTCATCACGATCGCCCGCGCCATGCTCTCCGACGCGCCTATGCTCATTCTGGACGAGGCGACGAGCAACGTCGATACGCGCACCGAGCAGGATATCCAGGCGGCGATGGAGCGGCTGATGGAGGGGCGGACGTGCTTTGTCATCGCCCATCGGCTCTCCACCATCCGCCATGCGAAGAACATTCTCGTCATGGATCACGGCGACGTCGTCGAACAGGGCACGCACGAGGAACTGCTCGCCCGCGGCGGTACTTACGCCAAGCTGTATGCCGCGCAGTTCGACGCGGGGATGAGATCGGAAGAGC
>URMI01000160.1 GCA_900548845.1 uncultured Clostridia bacterium
GACGCCGTCTTCAGAAACAGCAAGGCATTGCTGCTGCACATTCTTTGCAACGCCCGTGTACATCAGAACGAGCTTCCCCTCGCGCTCCAACGCCGTGCCCGAAAAGCACCCGCCTCCGCAGTCATAGTTTTGATCGGGCGCGAGCGCCACGGGCAGAAATTCCCAGCGGATGAGATCGGTGGAGACAAAATGCCCCCAATGCATGCTCTCCCAATAGGGATGATAGGGATTGTATTGGCAAAAAAGGTGCGCCTTTCCGCCGAAAAAGATGAGCCCGTTCGGGTCGTTCGCCCAACCAACGAGAACGCACGCATGATAGCGCGGGCGATAGCGCCCCTTTGTTTTGCCGCTGTGTTCTTTGAGGAAAGCATTTGCCCGCTCGACCGTCTTTTTCATCCTTCTCTCCTGAAAGCGTTTGCCTCATTATATCACGAGGCGGAAAAAACCGCAAGATGCAAAAGCCCCTCGGCACACAAGCCGAGGGGATATTTCACGCTTCGAACGTGAAGAGCACAACATCATTGGCGGAAAGAGCCGCCTGCACGATCGATTTGCCGCCGTCCGAAGAAAACGGCACTTCCTCGGCGCAAAGGCGCGTGCGTTGCTTGATGGCGGCGACTTCTTCCCTCGTCAAAAGATCGGGCGAGCCGAGTTTCTGCCATTCCGCCTTGGGATTGCAGTGTGCATCGTCGATGCGCTCGGCAAGAACGCGGCGGACGGGAACGTTCAAAGAGAGCGTCACTTCGTGCGTATCGCGCTTGAAATAGTCCATATCCTGCGCATACAAAAGCACCTGCACGTTTTTGCCGTCGGTAAAGGCGGCGTATTCGACATCGCCCGCGGTTTTGGGCAGGGCGAGGCGCTGCGGATAAAGCTTTGAAAGCAATTTGAACGCCCAAAAGTTCGGCTTAGGAATGCCAACATTATTGATAAGGCCGAATCCGCCATGGAAGGGCTTACCCAGCATGAACTGCTCCTCATAAATATCCGAACAACACCAGAACATATAGCCGTCCATCAGATGAGCGGAATCTAAAACCGTTTTGACGATGAACGCCGCCGCATACTTTTCATCATGCACGGGCGAGGCGAACACCGCCATCGAGTTCCACTCCGTCATAAAGAGCGCTTTGCCGCCTGCCTGCTGTTTTGCACGCTCGTCGAGTTCGGAAAGCACGCCCTTTCTCCATGTTTTGTAGACCTCGGGGCGGAAAAACAGGTTTTGCATCGCGGCAGAAAGCCCGATTTTATCCTTCGCCGCATATTTTGCGATACGCATCATCGTAAAGGCGTCCTTCATGGAAAAGGTATTGCCGAAGGCGTCGCCTGGGTAATGATGGGTGGAGAGAAAATCGCAGGGAACAGCGTTTTTCTCGCAGAATGCCTTGAAGTCTTTGAGCCACAGACAGGCGGAGGAAGACGGCCCGCCTACACGCAAGTTTTCATCCACCTTCTTGACGGCGCGCGCCGTCGCCTCATACAGGCGGAAATAGTCCTGCTGCTTCCCCTTGAAGAAGATGGCAAGGTCGGGCTCGTTCCAGACTTCGAAGTACCAGCTCTCCACCTCCTCCTTGCCGTAGCGGCGGAGAAGAAACTTTACAAACGCCGTCACAAACTCGCACCAGCGCGCAAGCGACTTGGGCTGCGTGATGTTATTGAGATAGCGAATGCCCGTCTTTTTCCCGCTCGCCAAAGCAGAGGGCATAAAGGATAATTCCACAAAGGGCTTCATGCCGCAAGATAGGACGTTGTCGTACACCTTAGCAACCTGCAAAAAGTTGACTTCTTCGATCTCCTTTGAGTGCGGCACGGCGCGGAAGGGCTTATAATCGGAAAGGCGCTGCACGCAGAGCATATCGTCGTCGAAAATGCCGTGAAAGCGCAGGTATCGGAAGCCGAGTTCCTCGTGCGCCATCCTGATATGCTCGCACATATCGGTGCGGTGCATCTGAAAGGCGTGGTCGTTCCCCACCCCGAACTGCCAGGAAAAGTTGGTCAGCATCGTCTTTGCGTTTTTATCGATGAAAATATTCATACTCACCTACTCACATTGCAGCAATACTTTTATGATCTGCTTCACGCTGTTTTGCAGCGTCCCTTTGGAAATCTCGCCCCGTTTAGCGGCGGAATGGATCTTTTTGAACAGCTTTTTATCCCCGGGCGTCAGGAGGTTTGTTCCCGCATTCACCGAACGAACGGCGTCCGCCGTATCGCAGGCGCCCCAGTCGGTCATCACAAAGCCGTCAAAGCCCCAGCACTTTCGCAGCAGATCGTGCATAAGCGGCGCGCACTCGCTCGGATAGATGCCGTTGACGGCATTATAGCTCGTCATCACGCACGAGGGCTTGTAGAGCGAAAACGCCTTATCGAACACGCGCAGATGGAGCTCACGGAGCGTCCTCTCGTTCATGATGCTGTGCGAAGACTTGCGCTCCAACTCGCTGCCGTTGGCAAGGAAATGCTTGTACGTCGCGCGCACGCCGTTTTCTTCCTGCCCGCGCGCCTGATACGCCATAAGCGTGCCTGTGAGGATAGGGTCTTCGGAGAAATATTCGGGGTGACGTCCGCAGAGAAGGTTGCGGTGCAGGTTGCCGCCGGGGCCCAGATTGATGGCGATGCCGTACTCTTTCGACTCCTTCGCAAGCACTTCTCCGACCATATAGGCAAGCTGCTTGTTGAAGGTGCCCGCCAACACGTTGGAGGAAGGGAAGCCCGTGGTGCGGCGGTTGAGATTGACAGAGCAGTTGCCGTCGCTCATATAGTAGGTCGGGACGCCGTACTTTTCGGAATGGGCGAGCTTTCCCGCTGCGCCGCTCTCGTTCGGCCTCCAGCAGGAGCCGTTGCAGACGGTGAAATCGACGAGTTCCTTTAAGGAAAATTGAGAGACGAAATCGTCGAGCTTTTCGGGGTGCACCTTGAGATCGGAAAACAAAATGCGTGCGCCGCGGTGACCGGGAAGTTCTGCAAAAGCGGGTTTTTGATAGGCTGCCCGCACAGGGAAGACGCCGCAGCGCGGCACCAACTCCGTGCGCTCCGAAACGCTTCCGTCCGCGGAGATACCCTTCACCTCTTCGACGGGCGCGAGGACGGAACAGGTCTTTTCGACGATCTCATCCTGCGCAAGGGTGAACGAGCCGATCTTCTCTGCCTCATCTACGGCGCCGCCCGCAAAGATAATATATTCCCCTGCTTCGAGGACAAAAGCGCGCGCTTTGTCGTCATAGACGGCGAAATCTTTGGCAGGAATTTCTATTGTGAGCGTTTTGATCTCCCCGGGGGATAAGAGGCGCGTCTTTTCAAATCCTGCAAAGGTGCGCACAGGCTTTTTCAGCCGCCCCGCGGGCGAAGCGACATAGACGAGGAAGGCGTTTTTTCCTGCACGCGTCCCCACGTTTTCGATGCGCGCGGAGATCTTTAAGACCCCGCTCTCCCACGCCGCCTTTGCCGAAACGGAAAACGTTGTATAGGAAAGCCCGTGCCCAAACAAGTATGCCGCGCCATTTCGATTTCCATCGAATTTCCCACCACTCTTATTTTGAAAGCTATCGAAATAGCGGTAGCCGACGAACTGCTCTTCCTCGTAAAAGACGCGCACGCCCTGTTTTTTTCCGTCA
>URMI01000161.1 GCA_900548845.1 uncultured Clostridia bacterium
AACAGATAGGAATATTGCATCCCGGGCATATTTTCTTTAAGAAAGGTCTCTTGTCCCTCTATTACATCCTTACTATTTGGATCGATTCCTTGCTGACAAAGCCGCAAACTGTGGATACTTTCTTCAATCCAATCATTACACATATCTCTTCCTTATCTCACTCAAAAAGCAGAGGCAAGTTTTTGCTGTAAGAGAAGGTACCCCTCCTCTGCGTCGTTGCAGGAAAGGACGGCGCTCTCCATCGGGCATCGGCCCGTTCCGTCGCGGTTGACGATATATTCCGTCATCGTCCGATAGGAAAACGGCAGTCCGTTCTCCTCCAAAAATTCTGCAGCCGATCTTGAGATCGTTTCGGCGAACAGTTCCCTGATCTTTGCCTTGACAAAGAGCATCGCCGCCGCCTTTCCCACCACGCGGTCGGCGGCGGAAAAGCCGATCAAGCTCTTCCCCTCTGCAAGCAGCGCCATCATGGGCGCGATCCCGCGCTCGTCCCGCACGAGGACCTCTTCCCCCCGCGCGAGGCAGAGCGTATGCCCGCTGAGCCCCTCTTTTGCCCGTTCGAGGTCGTTCATTCCCTCTCCCTTTGGATGAGGGCGCGAAGCCCCATCACGAGAAGCGGCACCATTGCCGCCTGCAAGACGAGCCCCGAAAGCCCCGTTACGATCTGCGAAAGCACGGTTTCGACCGTAAAGGGCGCGACGCTTTGGAAGAGGACGGCAAGGAGCAGGAAGAACGCTCTCCCCGCGACGGCGCCCAGGAGCACGGCGGGGAATGCCATCCAGCCGTTCTTTGCGATCTGCTTTGAAAAAATGCCCGAAACTGCCGCGAAGACGCAGAGCTCCGCCATCATGAAGGGAAGGCGTGCCGCCGCGGGCATGGGATCGCCCCAAAGCGAGGTGAGCGCAAAGCTCACAACGGGTGACAATACGCCGACGCCCATCCCCCACCGCACGCCGAGCAGGCACCCTGCGAGCAGCACGGGAAGATACATCGGGAGCCATCTGACGCCGCCTGCCTGACCGAGGGTCAGATGGACGAGCTGCGGCAAAAGGACGGCAAGGACGATGAGCCCGAACGAGACGAGCCCCTTGACGGTAAGTTTGACTTTCAGCGAACAGCTGCGTTCTCTCATCACTTGTTCTAACATAGAAAACTCCTTATTTTTGGGTGTAGTGTGTTTTTCGTCCGATCAAGCCTCGAATTCTTTGACGACGTCCTGAAGGAGCGAACGGATGGGCAGGTGCTGCGGGCAGATGGCCTCGCACTTGCCGCAGCGGATGCAGTCGCTCGCCGTGCCGCCGTCCGTGGCGTGGACGTTGTGATAGTAATAGTCGGCGTTCCACGTCTTGAACGTGCGTTTGGAGTTGAGGCAGGCAAAGAGATCGGGGATGGGGATGCGCTTGGGGCATTGGTCGGTGCAGTAGCGGCACGCCGTGCAGGGGATGATATCCTGGGCGCGGAAAATTTCCCGTACCTTCCCGATCGCCTCCATCTCTTGGGCGCTGAGGGGCTGAAAGTCCTTCATAAAGCTGATGTTGTCTTCCATCATCTGCATATTGCCCATGCCCGAGAGCACCATGGCGATGCCCTCGAAGCCCGCCGCAAAGCGGATGGCGTAGCTTGCGGGGCTTCCGCCGCCGAGCGATTCCAAAATTTGCTTGGCGCCCGTGGGGAGGTTGACGAGGCTGCCGCCCTTGACGGGCTCCATCACAATGACAGGTTTGCCGAACTTGCGGCACACTTCGTAGCACTTGCGGCTCTCGACGGAAGCGTCCTCATAGTCCACATAGTTGAATTGGATCTGCACCGCGTCCACTTCGGGATAGGTCGAAAGGATGCGCTCCAAAACTTCCGCTTTGTCGTGGAAGGAGAGCCCGACGCGGCGGACCTTCCCCTCTGCTTTGAGGGCAAACGCCGTCTCATACGCGCGGCAGCGCTTGTACTTTTCAAAGTTGTTGCGATCCTGCGCGTGCATGAGATAGAAGTCGAAGTACTCCACGCCGCACGCTTGAAGCTGGCTCTCGAAGAAGGGGCGGATGTCCTCCTCTTTGTTGAAATAGTTGTTGGAGAGCTTATCGGTGAGGACGTATTCTTCGCGGGGGTAGCGCGAGGTGAGGCATTCGCGGAGGGCGGTTTCGCTCTTGCCCTCGAGGTAGCCGTGCGCCGTGTCGAAGTAGTTGAAGCCGGCCGCGAGGAAAGCGTCCACCATCTTGGTGAACTCCTCCTTGTCGACCTCCTTGCCCTTCATCGGCAGGCGCATACAGCCGAAGCCGAAATTCTTTTTGACTTTGGGATCGAGAATGGCTTTTTCCATAGGTGCTCCTTGTCTTCTGTATTTATCTTGTGACGAGTCCCGCGCGCTTCAAGAGCGCATAGGCGCGGTAGCCGCCCGAAAGGTCGATGGCGTCAAAGCCGTGCTGGCGCAGGATGCGCGTTGCAATATAGCCGCGCAGCCCCACCATGCAGGCAACGGCGATGGGACGGTCTTTGGGGAGTTCGCCAAGCCGCTCTCTCAGCACGTCGAGCGGGATATTGACGGCGTCCGGGAATTCGCCCACCGTGAAAAGTTCCGGCGGATTCCTCACATCGAGGAGATAGGTGTCCTTCGTCAATTCGTCGGGCGTCATCATGGGGCAGAGCCCGGAGAGCTCGTTTTCGGCGACAAAGCCGAGCATATTGACGGGGCTCTTGGCGGAATTGAAGGGCGGCGCATAGCAAAGCTCGAGCTCCGCAAGATCGTGTACCGTGCCGCCGAGTTTCATGACGGTCGCAATGACGTCGATCTGCTTTTCCACATACTCGCTCCCCACCGCCTGCGCGCCGAGGATGCTCCCCTTCTCATCGTATAAAAGCTTCATGGCGATCGACGTGCCGCCAGGGTAATAGCCCGCGTGCGAGAGCGGGAAGGTATAGATCTTGCGGTATGCGGTGCCGTCGCGTTTGAGCTGTTTTTCGTTTTGCCCGACGCACGCGCCGACCGTCCCGAAGGCGCGCACGACGCTTGCGCCGAGCACCCTCTTTCCGTTCGTCTCGCTGCCTCCCAACAGGTTTTGCGCGACGCTCCTCCCTTGGCGGTTGGCAGGGCCTGCAAGCGGCACCAGCGTCTCCTTTCCGTTTGCACCGAGGACGCTGACGGCATCCCCCGCCGCGAAAATGTCGGGGTCGGAAGTACACATCCGCTCATCGACGGCAATGCCGCCGTTTTCTGCGATTTGGAGGCCCGCAGCTTTGGCGAGCGCCGTTTCTGGCGCGACGCCGAGCGCGAGCACGACTGCGCCCGTCTGCGCCTTAGAACCGTCCATAAAGGTCACGGTGAGGGCATCCCCTTGCTTTTCGATCGCCTTGACGCCCGTATTCGTCTTGACGTTGACGCCGCCCTTTTCAAGCGCGTCTGAAAGGAGCAGGGCAAGCTCGGGGTCGAAGGGAGGCATGATCTGCGGTGCGAATTCCGCGAGCGTCACTCTGAGCCCGCGGTGCGTCAGATTTTCCGCCATCTCCACGCCGATGAAGCCGCCGCCCGCAACGAGCACTTCTTTTACGCCCGTTTCTTTCAGATAGCGGTCTATCGCAAGCGTATCGTGAACGTCGCGCAGGGTGAAGACGCCTTCG
>URMI01000162.1 GCA_900548845.1 uncultured Clostridia bacterium
CCATGCTCAATGATGCCGTCAAGAAGGGCGGCGTCATGGCGTCTTCGCGCGTCGGCGGGCTTTCGGGCGCGTTCATCCCCGTCTCCGAAGACATCGGCATGATCGAATCGGCGCAGGCGGGTAAAATTTCGCTCGATAAGCTGGAAGCAATGACCTGCGTCTGCTCGGTGGGGCTCGATATGATCGCCATCCCCGGCGATACGCCCGCTTCGACGATCTCGGCGATCATTGCAGACGAGGCCGCGATCGGCATGATCAACAACAAGACGACGGCGGTCCGCATCATTCCCGCCTACGGCAAGAAGGTGGGGGACGAAGTGAGCTTCGGCGGTCTTCTGGGGCGCGCTCCCGTCATGCCCGTGCATACGGGGTCGGCGGAAAAGTTCATCTCGCGCGGCGGGCTCATCCCCGCTCCCATCCACAGCTTCAAGAATTAAATTTACAAGGCATTGGCTTTGAGACCATCTTCGGAGGAAATTTATGAAAAGAACGGAAGTAGAACAGAAATACAAGTGGGCGGTGGAAGACGTCTTCCCGTCCGATGAGGCTTGGGAGGTCGCCTTCGACGCGCTCGCTCCCAAGATCGGCTTTGCAAAATACCGCGGCACGCTCAACACCGCAGAAAACCTCGTTTCCTATTTCAAAGAGGAAGAAGCGCTCGCGATCGAAGTGATGCGCGTCTATCTCTATGCCTTTCTGAAGCACGACGAGGACGTCGGCAACACCAAGTACATGGGTTACATGGGCAAGATGATGGGGCTCATGACCAAATATTCGATGGAAACGTCCTTCGTGACGCCCGAACTCACCGCCCTCCCCGAAGAGACGCTCAGAGCCTTCGCCGCGGACGAACGCCTCAAAGACTACGACTATATGCTCACCCGCATTCTTGCCGAGAAGAAGTATATCCTCTCCGAAGCGGAGGAGCGCATCCTCGCGCAGACGGCGGAGCCCATGTCCGTTGCCAACGACGTGTTCGGCATGCTCGACAACGCCGAGCTCAACGCGCCCGAGATCGAGTACGAGGGCAAAAAGCAGACAATCACGAACGGGCTGTATTCCATGATCATGAGCGGGAAGGACCGCGCAAAGCGCGAAGAAGCATTCCGTCTCTTCTATTCCGCTTACGGAAAAATTTTGGGAACGCTCGCCACGACCTATTACGGCAGCATCAAGAAGGACATCTTCTATAAAAACGTCCGCGGATATCAGAGCTGCCTTCAGAAGTCGCTCATGGGCGAGGACGTCGACGAGAGCGTCTACCGCAACCTCATCAAGGCGGTCAACGACGCAACGCCGCTCATGCACCGCTATATGCATGTCCGTAAGCGTGTCTTGGGCTACGACGAGATGCACATGTACGACATCTATCCTTCCCTCGTCGAAGACGCCGAGCTGCGCCTTTCCTATGAGGAGGCGTTCGAGCTCGTCTTGAAGGGGCTTGCTCCTCTCGGCGAGGAGTACATCTCCCTCCTCAAAAAGGGCCGCGACGAGCATTGGATCGACGTCTGCGAGACGGAAGGCAAGCGTAGCGGCGCCTATTCCATCGGCGTCTACGGCTGCCATCCCTATGTTCTCTTGAATTATCAGCCCACGACGCACAACGTCTTCACGATCGCGCACGAGATGGGCCACGCGCTCCACAGCTATTTCTCCAACAGCCGCCAGCCCTACGCAAAATCGGACTACACGCTCTTCGTCGCCGAAGTTGCCAGCACCGTCAACGAAGTGCTGCTTCTGAAATACCTTCTCAAAACGACGGAAGACAAGGCGCTCAAGAAATATCTTCTCAACTACTTCATGGATATGATCCGCACGACGCTCTTCCGTCAGACGCAGTTCGCGGAGTTCGAAGAGAAGGCGCACGAGATGGCGGAAGCGGGCGAACCGCTCAATAAAGACAATCTCTCCGCGCTCTACGACGGGCTCAACAAGAAGTACTACGGCGACGCCGTCACCTACGACAAAGAGATCGCCACCGAATGGGCGCGCATCCCGCACCTCTATCGTGCGTTCTACGTCTATAAGTACGCGACGGGCATCACGGCGGCGATCTGCATCGCCAACAAGATCTTGTCGGAGGGCGCTCCCGCCATCGAGAAGTATTTCAGCTTCCTTTCGGGCGGCGGCAGCACCGATCCCGTCTCCCTTCTGAAGGGCGCGGGCGCAGACCTTACCAAGGAAGAGACCTTCCTTGCCGCCATGAAGGAGTTCGAGGATACCCTCAACGCCTTCGAGGCGATGATCTGACGGCGGCATCACCATGGCGATCAATCAGATGCCGCACAATCTCGACGCGGAAGCCGCGCTCCTCGGCTGCATCCTCATCGATGAGGAGATCCAGTCCGAACTCTTGGAACAGCTCCGCGAAGAGGATTTCTATCAGGAGTCGCACCGCGAGATCTTGAACGCGATGCGCGCCGTCTACGGCGGCCGCGTACCCGTCGACGTCGTCACGCTGACCGACCGGCTGGACCGCGACGGCAAACTCGAACGCGCGGGCGGGCTCCAATACATCACGGAGCTTGCCCAGATCACGCCCTCCGCCGCAAACTATAAGCAATACCTCACCATCGTGCGCCGCGATGCCGTCAACCGCGCGCTCATCCGCGCCGCGAAAGACATCATCGAAAACAGCATGAAGGGAGAGGAGGAGCGCGACGCCATTTCTTTTGCAGAAAAGGCAGTCTACGATATCTCCAAGCGCGAAGACAACAACGCCCTCATGGGCATGGAAGACGGCGAGACCATCCAGGAAGTTTTGGGCAAGTTCGAAAACATCCAGTCCGACCCCAACGCCTTCCGCGGCGTCGAGACGGGCTTTAAGCACTTCGACCGCATCACGAACGGTCTGCAAAAGTCCGACCTCATCGTGCTCGCCGCCCGCCCCGGCATGGGCAAGACGTCGCTTTCCATGAACATCGTCGAAAACGCCTGCCTGCACAAGAACGGCGTCGCGGCGGTCTTCTCGCTCGAAATGCCGCGCATCCAGATCGTGCAGCGCCTCATGTGCGCCTACGCGAACGTGAGCATGGAAAAGGCGCTCTCGGGTAAACTTCAGCAGTCCGATTGGAAGAAGCTCATGCTCGCTTCCGACCGCATGCAGAAGAGCAAGATCTTCATCGACGACTCTTCCCGTGTCACGCCTGCGGAGATCCTCTCCAAATGCCGCCGCTTGAAGAGCAGTGAAGGCAGGCTCGATCTCATCATGATCGACTATATCCAGCTCATGGGCGGGGAATCTAAAACGAGCGAAAACCGCCAGCAGGAGATCGCATCTATCACGCGCGAACTCAAGATCATGGCAAAGGAGCTCGACGTTCCCGTCATCGCGCTCTCGCAGCTGAGGCGTATCCAGACCAAGGAACCGCAGCTTTCCGACTTGCGTGAATCGGGCGCCATCGAGCAGGATGCCGATATCGTCATCTTCATCAACCGCCCCGACGTCACGGCGACCGCCGAAGAACTTGCAAAGAACGAAGTCGTCAAGGGGGCGGCGGAACTCATCATCGCCAAGCACAGAAACGGCTCGACGGGCAGAGTGCAGCTCCGCTTCATCGGCGAATGCACCAAGTTCGTCTACGTGGACGCACAGGGC
>URMI01000163.1 GCA_900548845.1 uncultured Clostridia bacterium
GCGCGCCCTTCACGCTCCTCATCCGCGCGGGCGCGGCGGTGGGGGTCAACCTCGTCTATTCGGGCAATCACCGCACCGTCGCGGAGAGCGACGACATGGGCCGCACCCGCCTCATCGCGGGCATCAACCCCTTCTCCTTCTCGTGGAAGCTCAAGGGGGGAGAGACCTTCTTCGCCCCCGAAGCGGTGTTCGCCTGCGGTCACAGCGAGCGCGAGGTCGGGCTCCACATGCGCGCCTTCGTGCAGGAGCACATCATCCGCGGCGTCTGGAAGAAGAGACCCCGCCCCGTCCTCGTCAACAATTGGGAGGGCACCTACTTCTCCTTCACGCGCAAGCGCATCTTAAACATCGCCAAAGCGGCGAAGGAGGCGGGCGCCGAGCTCTTCGTCCTCGACGACGGCTGGTTCGGCCGCCGCGACGACGACACCACATCCCTCGGCGATTGGACCGATTACGAAGAAAAGACGGGCGGCATCGCCTCGCTCGCCGAAGAAGTGCGCTCGTTGGGGCTCGCCTTCGGCATCTGGATGGAGCCCGAGATGGTCTCGGAGAAGAGCGGACTTTACAAGGCGCATCCCGAATGGGCGATGAAGATCCCCGGCCGCGAGCCCGTCCGCATGCGCCATCAGCTCATGCTCGACCTCACTTCGCCCGCCGTGCAGGATTATCTTGTGGAGAGCGTCTCCTCCGTCCTCACGCTCACGAAAGCCGCCTATCTCAAATGGGACTACAACCGCCGCATGACGGACGTCTTCGGCGCGGCGCCCTCGGGGGAGTACTATCACCGCTACATCCTCGGGCTGTATTCCGTCATGGCGCGTCTCAACGCCGCCTTTCCCGACGTGCTGTTCGAAGGCTGCGCCTCGGGCGGCGCGCGCTTCGATCTCGGCATCCTCAGCTATATGCCGCAGATCTGGACGAGCGACAACACCGACGCCCGCGAACGCATCGCCATCCAGTCGGGCACGGCGGCATGCTACCCGCAGAGCACGATGGGCTCGCACGTCTCCGCCTCCCCCAACCATCAGACGGGCAACGCGAGCGCCCTCTCCGCGCGCTTTGCAGTTGCTGCGGGCGGGGTCCTGGGCTACGAGTGCGATCTTTCCGCCCTTTCAAACGAGGAGCGCGCCGCGATCAGAGATCAGATCGTCTTCTATAAACAGTACCGCGAAGTCATGCAGTTCGGCTCGTACTATCCTTTGGGCGACGTGCGGGGCGAATGGGCGGGCTACTGCAGCGTCTCGCCCGATAAGTCTCTCGCCGTCGCCGCAGTCGCCGTCCTCAAAAAGCGCACGGGCGTCTTCAATCTCCGCGCGTCCTTCAAAGGGCTTGAAGAGGATGCGCTGTACCGCGTCTCGGTGCGCGAGGGCGCGGGAACAAGGGAAGCGGGCAAGGCGACGGGCGGCATGCTGGTAAACGGCAGCGTGCGCCTCGACGGCATCTTCGAGGAGCAGGACGCCCGCACTGCCAACCCCGTCTTCACGCGCATGTTCGTCTTCGAAAAAATATAGCAAGGACTTGACAAATGCGCCCTTTTGTGCTATAATACGCCATGTTACGGGCGCGAAACACCGCGCAAAGGGGGGGCGGCTATGCAAAAGGAACAAAACATCGACCGCGTCGATCAGGACGTCGAAGAGCGCCGCGAGGCGTACAAGCGGCGGGAACGGGAAGCGATCGCCGAAATGTCGGGCGAAACGGCAGAGGAGCCCGCAGAAAACCGGGAAAAAGAGCAGGAGGAATAATTTCTCCTGCTCTTGTTTATCCTGTTGGTATGGAAACCGGGAAGAAAAAGACCGTACAGCCGAAAAACGAGACAAAGTACTGCCACAACGCGCACTATTGCATGATCCGCCCCGATGCCGAAGAGGACGAGGAAGACATCGTCTCTACGGGTCAGTCATAGGCACGGCGCTTATATAAAATTCCTTATTTCAGGCGCCTTCTTTGAGGGAGCCGGCTCATCATTCGGCGTATGCCGATGATGAGACTGAGGGAGTAAAAATACAGGGCTCCCGCAAAACTCGCTGACGCGATTTTTGCGGGAGCCCTTTCTGAAACATACTTCTGCAAGCAAAACCACGCTTTTGCTTCCAAAAATAAAATGAGCCGAGCAAGGTTCCCTTGCGCTGGCTCACTCAATTTGCCCTATGCTTAGGGCTTACTGTCAAATAAGGACAAAACAGTGGGCGGCCGATAAAGCAAATTAGATGCTCAACGTTCACCCCTCGCGGAAAGATTTTTGCGTCAGCAAAAAGATTTTCGCGAAAGACTCTCACACATTGAACCGGAACAGCACCACGTCGCCGTCCTGCATCACATAGTCCTTGCCCTCGGAGCGCACTTTTCCCTTCTCGCGCGCGCCCGCAGGGCCGCCGCACTCTAAAAGCGTCTCCCATTCGACGACCTCGGCGCGGATGAACCCCTTTTCAAAGTCGGAGTGGATCTTGCCCGCCGCCTGCGGCGCTTTCGTGCCCTTTTTGATGGTCCACGCCCGCGTCTCCTTCTCGCCTGCGGTGAGGTAGGAGATGAGCCCCAAGAGCGCATACGAAGCCTTGATGAGCTTATCAAGCCCGCTCTCTTTGAGGCCGAAGTCCTGAAGGAACATCTCCCGGTCCGCCTCGTCCATTTCGGAAAGCTCTTCCTCCGTCTTGGCGCAGACGACGATGGTCCCCGCGCTGTGCTTTGCGGCGTATGCCTTCACTTGCTGCACATAGGGGTTTTCTTCCTCTTTGCCCATATCGCTCTCCGCAATGTTGGCGCAGTAGATGACGGGCTTTGAGGAGAGCAAAAAGAGATTGTCCATCATGGGCTCTTCCTCTTCGGTGAGGGGATAGCTTGCGGCGGGCTTTTCCTCTTCAAGGTGCGCCTGTAATCTTTCAAGGAAGGCAAACTCGGCGGCAGCGCCTTTATCGGAGCCCCCGCGCGCCGCGTTGCGGATGCGGTCCATGCGCTTCTGCACCGCTTCGATATCGGCGAGGATGAGCTCCAAGTTGATGGTCTCGATGTCGCGCACGGGGTCGACGGTGCTCTCGACATGGGTGATGTTCTCGTCCTCGAAGCAGCGCACGACGTGCACGATGGCGTCCACTTCGCGGATATGGGAGAGGAACTTATTGCCGAGGCCTTCGCCGCGGCTCGCGCCCTTCACGAGGCCCGCGATATCGACGAATTCGATGACGGCGGGGGTCACCTTCTTGCTCGAATAGAGGGTGGCAAGCTTTGAAAGCCGCTCATCGGGCACGGCGACGACGCCCACGTTGGGCTCGATGGTGCAGAACGGGTAATTTGCCATCTCGGCGCCCGCGTGCGTGATGGCGTTGAAGAGGGTGGATTTTCCCACGTTGGGGAGCCCCACGACACCTAATTTCATAGTCTTTCTCCTGAAAACGAGCGGACTTCTCCGCTCGGGATATTCTCAATCATTATACCTTCCGCGCCCCGAAATGGCAAGCCTTTTCGCTTGCCGTTTCCGATAAAATGTGTTAAAATGACGGGGAAAACGACAGCGGCGCGGGAGCGCGTTTCCCCGCCGCGGGAGAGGCCGACATGGACTATAAACGCTATATTTCCGA
>URMI01000164.1 GCA_900548845.1 uncultured Clostridia bacterium
ACGACGCTCTTCCGATCTCGTCGGGACGCCCGCGGCGGCGGCATCGGCACCAAGCTCGAAGGGGCGTGCGCCCGCATCGCAAAGGAGCTCGGTTACCGCCGCATCTATGCCCTCGTCACGGGGGAGAACGGGGCGAGCGTCGCGTTCCACAAGCGGGCGGGCTATCATATCGCCGCGGAGCTTCCCGAAGCGCTCTTCAAGCAGGGCCGCTGGATGTCTTTGATCTGGCTGGAAAAAGAGGTGAACGCCCCCGCATGCGCTGCCTCGTTCCCGCGCCCGCTTTCGGCGCTTCCCGCGCACATCTGGGAGGAGTTATGACCTTCGACGAAGCCGTCTATTCCTATCTTCTCACCGTGCCGAAGGGCAGCGTCGTCACCTACGGGATGATCGCTTTGGCGATCGGCCATCCCCGCGCCGCAAGGCAGGTGGGGAGCGCCCTTCACCGCAACCCGCGTCCCGGCGAAATTCCCTGCCACCGCGTCGTCAACCGGGAGGGGCGGCTCGCCCCCGCCTTCGCATTCGGCGGCCAGCGGGTGCAGGCAGACCTTCTTTCTTCGGAAGGCGTTCCCTCTTTCGAGCGGGACGGGCTCTTATACGTCGATCTCGACCAATTTCTTTGGAGGCCTTAAATGGCAGGCATCTATCTGCATATCCCATTCTGCAAACACAAGTGCACCTACTGCGATTTCACTTCCTTCGCGGGCCGTTCCGAATACGCCGAGGCGTACATGGCGTGCCTCATCAAGGAGATCGAAATGTGGGGCGAAAAACTCAAAGAGAAAACGTTCGACACCGTCTATTTCGGCGGCGGCACGCCCTCCTTCATCGACCCGAACTACATCTACGGCGCGATGAACCAGGTCACGAAGTGCTTTCATCTCACAAAAGACCCCGAAGTCACCATCGAGATGAACCCCGGCACGGTCAGCGAAAAGAAGATCGAGACCTATCTCCGCGCGGGCATCGACCGCTTCTCGATCGGGCTGCAGACCGCCATCGACGAGCAGCTTTCAGAGATCGGCCGCATCCACAACGTGCGCGACTATTTATACTGCACCTCGCTTCTGAAGGGGCGCAACTTTTCCGCCGACGTCATGCTCGGGCTCAAGGGGCAGACGAAGGAGGACATCCGCAAGACCATCGAGCTCGTCGCGGCGAGCGGCGCAAAGCACGTCTCCATGTACGCCCTCACGCCCGAGGACGGCACCCCCATCTATACCGATTATCTCAACGGCGAGCTTCCCGACGGCGACGAAGTGCGCGAAATGTATGATTTCGGCGTCACTCTCTTGAAAAAGCACGGGTATCTGCGCTACGAGGTGAGCAACTTCGCAAAACCGGGCTTCGAGAGCCGCCACAACCTCAACTATTGGAAGCGGGGGGAATACATCGGCATGGGCGTCTCCGCAAGCTCCTTTTTGAACGGCCACCGCTTCACCAACACCTTCGATCTCGACGAGTACATGAAGTGCATCCTCTCGGGCTTTTTCCCCATCCTCACCGACGAAGAGGTGAAGGGGGAGGAGGCGAAGTTCGAATTCGTCATGCTCGCCCTCCGCACGGCGCGCGGCATCTCGTCCAAAGAATACAAAGACGCCTTCGGCAGCGATTGGAAGGAGGACTTCGCAGAAGCCTACCGCAAGACCAAACAGTATTTCGCGGAGGAAGGGGACATCACCCGCATCAAAGACGAATATCTCTACGTCCAGAATCAGATCCTCTCCGACTACATCCGCTGATTACCGCCTTATAGCCTCCCCTGTGTAAGGGCGAGCAGGTGCTTTTCTGATTTGCAAAATTCCTTAATACATTTTAATTATAATAAATATGGAGAGTGAGGTATGTCTGAAAAAATCGAAATATATAACAGCGATTTGCTCTCGTTGTCGTTTGAAAAAATATATGAAATTGATCATTATATAACATTTAAAATCGAAGTTTATACTGACGGTTTTTCAGGTAGCTGTTCTTTTTGTATTTGCACTAATGCTTTGCAAAATATTTTATTAGATTTGGAATGCATTTCTGAACATTTGCGCGGGACTTTCTTGCTGCAAGATACCGATTCAGAGTCATATCTTTTGCTGCATGGTGACGAAAAAGGTTTTTATCTTTCTACTGAATTAAACTCTTTGGATGGAAATATAAAAGCAATATTTAGGGAAATATTGGTAGATCAAACGATAACAAAAACGCTTTCGGAAGGCATAAAATGTCTTTTAAGCAAATGATATAGCAATGTTTTCTTAAAATAATGACAATTTGGTGGGTGTCAGATATAGTGAATTTGAACGGTTAACTTCGGTGCGCCGGCGGCACGATCGTCGCCTCTGGTCCGCCCGAGATCGTCAAAGAGACTCCCGAAAGCCTGACCGCGAATTATCTGTAAACGGAAAACACACGGCGCCCCGCGCAAACTTGCGCGGGGCGCTTTCTCTTATCGCCTTTTATCGTCTCTGATCGCCTCAATCAATATCCATTTTCCTCACCACAGCGTATCGGGGTCGAAGCCGTACACCTGCACGACTTCTAAAAGCTCGCTCCGCGCAATATCGTTGCAGGTGACGAGCGGCCCGCCGTCCGAATCGATGTCGTAGCCGAAGCGCTTGTACGCCTGCCACACAAGGTGGCTGCAATGCGTCGTCTTGGGGGCGTCGCTCTGATCTTTTGCGTTGAAAAACCCCGTAAACAGCGAGTATTCGATGCCGCGCAGGTTGTTCCCTGCCCAGGAAGCGATCTCTTTCCGCTCTTCTTGGCTCGCGCCCTTCAGGCGCAGCACCATGAAGTTCGTGCCGTGCGCGAACCAATTCGCCGTGCCGAGCGTGCTGTTGCATCCGGGGCCGGTGGCTTCGAGCACGCGGCGGCTCTCCGCATCCACGACGATGGCGGCATGCCCGTTGCGCCAGCCGAAGGTATGGCAGGTGGACGTCACGAGGATATCCCCATCCTGCAAAGGAACGAGTTTCGCATAAAAGTCCGCCCCTTCCTCCGTCTGGAGCACGCAGCGCGGCGTCGTCACGGCTGCCATCGAGTGCGCCCTCACGCCCTCAAAGAAGAAATTCTCCTGATAGTCCAAAAGCTCGCTCCTGTCTTCGAGCGCGTCCACCCCGAGCCGCGTCAGCCCCGTCTGATGATAAAGAAGCTCGTAATCTTCCTCGGGAAGCGTCTCTTTTTCCAGATAGGGGGTAAGGTCTGTCTTCTCATACGAGGGCACGAACCGCGCCGAATTTTCCACGACCGCCATCGCAAGCCCCATCCCGAGGACGACGGAAAGGAGCACGCTAAGAAACGCCGCCAAAAAGGCAAGCGCGAACGCCCCGCCCCGCGTCCTCCGACGGGTGAGCCCCGTCTGCTCCTCAGGCGGAAGGCTTTGAACGTTCTCAGCGGTCATAGATGCTCCCGCCCTCGCTGTCGATGGCGACGACAAGGGGAAATTCTTCCACGTCCATCCTGTACACGGCCTCGCTCAGAAGGTCGGGGAAGGCGACGCACTCCGCGCGCTTGACGGCGTTCCCGTACGTCGCGCCCGCCCCGCCGATGGCGGCAAAGTACACCGCTAGATCGGAAGAGC
>URMI01000165.1 GCA_900548845.1 uncultured Clostridia bacterium
TCTCCACGGCGTCCGCCCAGCCCGCCGTGCGGCTCTTCGACTCCTGTAAACGGCGGATCTCACCCTGCAGTTTGTCGTTCTGCCGCCGCTCCCGTTCCTGCTGCTGCGCGAAATTGCACAAATAGGAAGAGCAGTTCCCGCTGCGCACCTCGATCTCCGCGCGGTTGAGCGAGAGCACATGGTCGATGCAGCCGTCCAAAAAGCTGCGGTCGTGCGAGACGACGATAAACCCCTTCTTCTTGTTGAGATAGGAAGAGACCTGTTCGCGCGCCCGAAGGTCGAGATGGTTGGTCGGCTCGTCGATGAGCAGAAACCGATCCTCGCCCCCGAAGAGCGCCGCGAGCAGCACCTTGGTCTGCTCCCCGTTGGAGAGCGTTTCAAACGGCCTTTTGAGGCAGTTTTCGTCGACGCCGAGAAGGGAGAGCTCGCGAAGGCACCGCCACTCTTCGACGTCGGGGCTCACTTCCGCCAGCACCTCTTCGGTGTTTTTCCCCTTGTCCTTGACGGGATAGGGAAAATAGCGGAAGGAGACGGAAGAGACGATCTTCCCGCGGTACGGGTACTCCCCCGCGAGCAGTTTTAAAAGCGTCGTCTTGCCCCTGCCGTTGCGGCCGATAAAGCCCAGCTTCCAATCGGAATCCAGCTGAAAGCTGACATGTTCAAACACGTTTTCCGTTCCCGAAGGATAGGAGAACGTCAGATCTTCTATTTTGATAACAGCCATTGTTTCCTCCCGAAATAAGAAAAGAGCTGCGAGAAAGCGATCTCGCAGCCCTAAAAATCGTGCTCAAGGTATTTTATATCGTATGCGATCGTACTTTCTTGCGATTAAGGCCGCGCGAAAAGACCCGCGCAGACCCCATAGATTGTTCAGCAAGAAATAGAACGCACTCCTTATCACCTCGTGTGTTGTCGGTCGTATTATAACAGCCCCCGCCGCAAATGTCAAGCGATTTTCCGGGGGCTCTCTTCGCCGCGCGCTTATTGCGCCGCCGCTTCTGAAACGCCGCCCCCAAAACGCCGCCCCCAAAGCGCCGCCGCCTTATACCAGCTTCCCGATCTCTCTTTTGAGCCGTTCGATGATGCGCTTTTCGAGGCGGGAGATATAGCTCTGCGAAATACCCAGCTCGTCTGCAACGTCCTTCTGCGTCATCTCCTCGCCGCCCGAAAGCCCGAAGCGAAGGTCCATGATGCGCCGCTCCCGCTCGGAAAGATGAGACAGCGCCTCTTTCAACAGCTCCTTCTCAACGCCGCTTTCGACACTCCCGTACACGGTATCGCTGTCCGTCCCGAGAATATCCGATAAAAGCAGCTCGTTGCCCTCGAAATCGGTGTTGAGGGGCTCGTCGAAGGAAACTTCGCTCTTGAGCTTGGAGGTGCGCCTCAGATACATCAGAATTTCATTCTCGATGCAGCGCGAGGCATACGTCGCGAGCTTGATGTTCTTGTCCGAACGGAAGGAGTTGATCGCCTTGATGAGCCCGATGGTGCCGATGGAGATGAGATCGTCCTTGTCGACGCCCGTGTTCTCAAATTTCTGCGAAATATAGACGACGAGCCGCAGATTATGCTCGATGAGCTGCGCCTTGATGTGCTCCTCGTCCTCGCCCGCTTCGAGACGGTGCAGCATCTCCGCCTCCTCTTCCCCCGAAAACGGCAGGGGCAGCGCCTCGCTCCCGCTCAGAAATTGGACGACGTTCTCAGTTCCTTTGATCTTTTGCAGCCAGCTTTTCAGAACGACAAGGATCCCCATCTGTTCCCTCCCACAACATTGCATTCAAGAGTACGGGATGATCGGGGATGCCGACCTCTCCCACCGCAAACAGCGCCCCTTCCCAAACCTTTTCCCCCGCCGTGAGTCTTCTCACGCGGAAGACGGGGGAAGTCTTCTCCCCGCCCGCCGAGCGCATCGTGATGCGGCCCACGGGCTTTGCGCCCCCGAAGAGCGTCAGCGCCGCAACGGGCGTCAGGACGGAGACGGGCTCGCCGCGGAAGAAAAGCAGGTTCCCGCTGTCATACAGCGCATCCCAATGCACGGTGCGCCTTCCTTCGATGACGCAGGGAACGCTCGCCCGCGCGACCGCCCGCCGACGGTGCACCAAGCGCACGAGCGCCGCCATCCCGAAGAAGAAACCAAACGCCGCCGCCAGAACGAAAGAAACGGGGGTGCGCCCAACGAGGAACCCCCGCCCCTCGGCAAACTCTGCGCCGAAAAAGGAGGAAACGGCAGCGAGCAGCCCGCCGAGGGCGAAGGTCAGAAGAAAGAATGCGGCACAGACCCAAAGATACGGTTTGAGCCGCCGCGAAGGACAGCCGATCACCGCAATGAGAACGCCGCCGAGAAATTTGACGGGATAACTCAGCCACACGGGCAGCGAAAGGACGGGGAAGAGGAGACTCTGCGCCCCGCCCGCGGCGGAAGCAAGCGCGAGCCGCCATCCGCTTACCCGAAGGCGCGCGCACCGCAGGGCGAGATATAACAGCAATCCGTCGAGGAGCGCGTTCTCCGCAAAGGCATATTCGATATAGACGGTCATCCCCCCTCCCCCTGCGGCAAAGCAGCGCTTTCTTAGCAGCCTTCTGCGCTCCCGCGTTTCGTGAGGTACAGTATAGCGGCGCGGGGCGCGAAGAAATGCGTTCTTTCACGGACAATTTGCCGAGATTTGTCCGAGAGCGCCTCCCGCCCCAAAAGACAGCCGAAGCACCGCAAAACAAACCGCGAAAACCACCAACAAACAAAAACCGTCCAACTTTTTCCACATGTTCTTGTTTCGGCGCTCCTCTGCCGCGCCCACGGACGGGCGAATTTCCACAAAGTTATCCACAATGATTCCACAATTCGACGGAATTATCCACACATTCCGCCCCTTTCGGCAGCTTCGGATGAGTATATTCACATAATTTATCCACACAAATAATTTTTCTGTGGAAAGTGTTTTTCGGGGGCAAAAAACGTTGACAAAACGATTGCGACCGACTATAATAAGAGAGCTTTTGAAAAAGCGCACCGTTAGCTAAGCTGGATATAGCGTCGGTCTACGGAACCGAAGGCCAGGAGTTCGAATCTCTTACGGTGCACCAAAAACGGGACAGTCACTCGGCTGTCCCGTTTTGTACTGTCAGGCAGTTCAAACTCCTGCATTTATCAGGAGTTCGCGCGCGAAGGCGGGCACGCGGAACGATCTTTCAGATGCCGCCCCGTTTATGCGTCCCTCTCTTCAAAGGGCGCTTCCCAAATTTTTACACGGCTCTTTCCCGCGCGCAGCCCCTGCAAAGGCCCCGCAAGCACGGCGCCTTTTACTGCATTCCCCACAAGATCGGTATCCAGCCTCAGATCGCTCCCGTCAGGCGCTTCGAACCGCTCCTCGGTGATGCGCGTTAAGCCGAGCTTTTCGCTCGTCACGACCTCTCCCTTCCCGCAAAACATCTCTTCGGGCAGCTCGGTCTCCAGATACACGCCGTCGGGGCCCCGCACGATCCTCACCTCGGCACGCGTCTTACAGACGCAGCTGTCCGTCTCCGCCTCAAAGGGAAGCGCCCCGTTGAGGTAGACGTTCC
>URMI01000166.1 GCA_900548845.1 uncultured Clostridia bacterium
TGGGCGCCGCGGCTCATGCCGCGGCGCCCCCTCTTTTTCAACAAAAACGGCGCTTAAAAAAGCGCCGTAAAAAAACAAAACCCCATATATCGGCCCTCATAAAACGGCACAATATACAGAGTTTCATGGTGGGAACGGCAGAACTCGAATCTGCGACCTCTTGCATGTCAAGCAAGCGCTCTAACCAACTGAGCTACGCCCCCGTAACAAGAACGTGACTATCATACGAAATATTCCCGTTTTTGTCAAGCAGAATTTGAGGATTTCGCGAAAAAAATCACGAAAAAGAAAGATTTTTCTCACGCAGCCCACAAATTCGGGCGATTTTCCCCGCCCGCCCCGCAAAAAGCGCGCTCAATCGTAGAGTTCGGGCTTGGTACTGCGCGCAAACAGGCGGGAGATCGCCTCGCGGCAGCGCGCGCCGTCGTCGCCGGGCTCGCCGTAGCAGACCGTATGCACCGCCTCGGTGATGGGCAGTTCCACATGGTACTTTTCCCCCAAAAAGCACATGGCGGCGGACGTCGTCACGCCCTCCGCAAGTTTTTCGAAGCGCTGCCCCTTTGCGAGCATCTCGCCGTACTTGCGGTTGTGGGAATAAGGGGAAAAGAGCGTCGTTTCATAGTCGCCGAGATGCGCAAGCCCGTAGGCGGAGCGCTCGTCCCCTCCCATCGCCTTGATGAGGCGGGCGACTTCCCGCGCGCCGCGCGACATGAGCGGGCCTTTCAAGGGCACGCAGACGACGTCTAAAACGCCCGCGGCGATGCCCATCACGTTCTTGGCAGCCGCGCCGATCTCGGTGCCCAAAAGATCGCTCCCGTAATAGAAGCGGATGAGATCGCTGCGGAAAGCGTCGACGAGCGACACCTTGAGCTTTTCGTTCTCCGAATCGATGACCATGCAGTTGGGGATGCCCTGCACGAAGCTCTGGATATGCCCCGGGCCCACCCAGACGGCGATCTTGTCGGGCGAAACGCCGCTTTCCACCAAGATCTCCGAAAGGCGCTTGCCCGTCTCCACTTCGATGCCCTTCATGCACAGCACGAAGACTTTCTCCGAAACGGGGTACTTCATGATGCGCTGCATGAACCCGCGCAGCCCCTGCGAGCTGATGGAGATGACGATGATCTCCGCGCGCCTGACTGCGAATTCGAGATCGCACGAGAGCGTGATGCGCTCGTCGAGCGTGACATATTCATTCCTGCCCGTTTCTTTGAGCACGCGGTAGGAGGCATCCTCCTCCGGGCCCCAGGAACAGACGTCGTTGCCCTGCTGGGCGAGGTACCAGGCGATGAAGGAACCCCAGCGCCCGCACCCTAAGACGGATATCTTCATAGTCGTTAAATTTCCTTTCGTTCGATGAGGGCGCGCGACAGCGTCACCTCATCCGCATATTCGAGTTCCGAGCCGATGGGGATGCCGCGCGAGAGGCGCGTCACCGTGACGCCGAGCGGCTTTAATAGCTTTGCGATATACATCGCCGTCGCCTCGCCCTCAACGTCGGGGTTGGTCGCCATGATGACTTCGGAAACATTCCCCTCCTGCACGCGGGACAAAAGCTCGCGGATGCGGATGTCGTTGGGCCCCACGCCGTTCATGGGGTCGATGACCCCGTGCAAAACGTGATACACCCCCTTGAATTCGTGCAGCTTTTCAAGGGCGATGACGTCCTTGGGCTCTTTGACGACGCAGATGACGGAAGGATCGCGCAAGCGGCAGATGTCGCACACCTCCCCTTCCGTAAAGTTGCCGCAGATCTTGCAGAAGTGCACGCGCTGTTTGACGCCGAGGATGGCTTCCGCAAAGGCGCGCGCCTCCCCTTCGGGCATCGAGATGATGCGGTAGGCGTACCGCTGCGCCGTCTTCTGCCCGACGCCGGGGAGCTTGGTGAATTCGTTGATAAGCCTGCCGATGGGCTCGATGAAGACTTCCACTTAAAGAAGCCCCCCCATGCCGCCGAGGCCGCCGAATTTTCCCATCTTCTCTTCGAAGACGGCGTCCGCCTTCTTGTAGCCGTCGTTGATGGCGGCGAGGATGAGGTCTTCGAGCATCTCCTCGTCCTCGGGGTCGATGACCGACTTGTCGATCTCGATGCCGTCGATCTTCTTCTTGGCGTTCATATACACGACGACGGCCTCGCCGCCCGCCGTGCCCACGATCTCCCAATCGTCGAGGAGCGCTTCCGTTTCGCGCATCTCCTCCTGCATCTTCTGCGCCTGCTTCATGAGGTTCTGCATCCCCTGAGCGCCGCCCATGCCGCCTCTATATCCTGCCATATCTTTTTTCTCCTTTTACTTGATCTCGATGGGGTAATCGGGAAAATCCCGTTTGAGCTGTTCCGCCGCATTCACAGCCTTCGGCGCGTCTGCGCCCTTTAAGCGCACGTCGAAGTCGGTGACGCCGACCTGCGCGAATACTTCCGCCATCACGGCGCGGTGCTCCGCGCGGGCGAGCGAGCGGGCGACGGTGCCGCTCTCCGTATAGAGCACGAGCGTACCGCCCTCGAAGACGGGCATGAGGTCGGAACACATCGTGAACAGGACGCCGTTGCGGCTCGTCTTTCTCAGCGTGCGCACGAACTTGCCGAACGTGACCTCCGCTCCTGCGCCTGCCGGCGAGGCAGCTCCTGCCGGAGGGGCAGCCGCGGGCTTTGCCGCTTGAACGGGCGCTGCTGCCGGAGGGGCGGCAGTAAACTTTGACGCTTGAACGGGCGCAGCGGCTTTTTTCGGTGCGGGTTCGTCTGCAAAGTACGCCTCTTCGAAGACGGGCTCTTCGTCGGGGAAGGGGGGCTTGTCCTCATATCCTGCGCCTGCCGCTGCTGCCGCAGGGGCTCCTGCCGGAGGGGCAGTTGTGGGCGCTACCGTTTCCCGAGCCGCCGTCTGCGCGCCCGAAGCCGCCTGCGCCGAAGGAACGGCAAAGGCGCCCTCCTGCAGCTTGCGCTCCAACGCGTTGAGGCGCACCAGAAGCGCGTCCGTGCTCATGTCCTCTTCGGGAAGGGCGATGCGCATGACCGCCGTCTCGAGGCACACGCGCGGCGAGGAGACGAAACGCATGTCCGTCTCCGCCCTGGCAAGCACTTCGGTGGCGCGCAAGACCGCTCTCCCGTCCGCCTTGTCGGCGACTGCCTTTAACTTTGCGAACTGCTCCTTGGGAAGGGATAAGAGCTTTTCCGCCGTGCGGCAGGTCTTTGCGACGGCGATGCGGTTGAGCTGCGCCATCAGATCTTTCAAGAGCACCCCAACCGACTTGCCCGACGAAAGGATGCGTTCCACCCCTTCGAGCGCCGTCGGCATATCGGAGATGAGCAGCGCTTCGGCAAGGGCGAGCGTTTCGGAAAAGTCCGCCGCCCCCAGCACCTCGGAAACGCCCCGATAAGTGAGCTTGTCCTCATAGGCGATGCACATCTCGGCGATGGAGAGCATATCGCGATCGCTCCCCGCGCCCGCGCGGGCGATGGCGGAGACCGCCTCTTCCTCGTACTCCTTCCCCATGCCGTCGAGGATGCGCTTTAAGTGCGTTTCAAGGTCCTCTTCGGGGATGAGTTTGAAGTCGAGC
>URMI01000167.1 GCA_900548845.1 uncultured Clostridia bacterium
ACGAAAAAGGGAGCTGGCTTCTGTCGGCTCTCTTTTTCGTTGTTACGAACATCGACGGGATTTGAGGGTGGAGGCGCGAGCGGAGAGCGAGCGGTTTGCGCGCGAATTGCTCGGAAACATATCGGATGGGCGCAAACTGAACAGCCCGGTGGGCTGTTCACCGGGGCGCGCCGCCAAAGGCGCAAATCCCGTTGCCTCGGCCAAGACCCCGAGACGGCATTTCTGTCGTCTCGGGGTCTTTGCTGTTGTGAGGGGTTTGAACCACAGCCGCCGAAACGTTTGGAAATGCGACGCCTTATTCTCGGCTGTCGGTTCATGCGAGCGGACGCGAGCAAGGGATGCCCGCTTGCGGAAGCATCCCGCAGCCGTGACGCACGAGGGCGCAGCCCGAGCTGCGGAAGCGAAGCCATCGAGCCTCTCATAATACCCTTGACTTCCTACTTACCCATAGAGGCGAAGATCATCCCGTCGCCTCGACCAAAACCTCCGCAGAGACTTCTCTCTGCGGAGTTTTTGTTTGTTCTGCGGTTTGTCTGCAACTCTTGGCCCCACGGTCAAGCGCGCTCTTTTTCGTGGCTCCCGCGCGGAGGCACAAGAAAATGTGCAGGAAAGAAGGCGCCGCCCTACAGCGGGTAGCGCTTCTCGATCTCGAAATCGAGACCGTGCTCGGCGGCGTGTTCCCAAAGCCCGATCCATTCCAGGCATTCGGTGTATGCCGTCTGTTCACCGTAAACAAAACTGTTCTCCCCCGCCGCACGGGCATCCTTCAGCTGTTCCAAGTACCTTAGGAGCACATCCGTGAGAAGGATGAGCACCTCATCCGCAGGGAGCGGCTGTTCGCTCCGCTGTTCTTCGCCTTCCTTTTTCATCTTTCGCTCTCGTTCGCTCCTGTTCCCCCTTTCCCGACACGAGTATATCATGCATCGCGGCGCGTATTTTCCCGTTTTTTGGAAGATATTGTCTTCTTTTGTCGAATTTCAAAGATAGGTGCGCTGAACAACTCGACCCAAATGAAATCACGCCCACCCTTCAGCTCGATCGGCTACCTTTTCCCACGCCGACGATTGACAAAATATACGGTCCCATTGTATAATCGGCAATAAACAGATAAATGTATAAAATTCGATCCGGAACATCAAAATGAAACTTATCATGTATGAAACCGACTCTCATCAAATCAAATTATATGATACCATCGAAGTAACAGAACTTAAATCGGCAAGCGCGGCAGCAAAAAGGCTTGGACAGCTTCTTGAAGATTTGGCCTTTGGCGACTGCGCGAAAACTGTATTGGAGGAATTTTATGAAGCATGCCGGCTCATCTCCGCCCCATATCAGCTCCTCCACCGCAGAATAGAGCAGCGGGCAAAAGCATTTCTTTCCGAATTTTCCATCCTTCTGAATCATTGGGAGAAAAAATCTACCCACGAAGGGGCAGAGAAACATGGTCTATTCAAGAAACTAACACATCAATCATATGATAGCTGCCCGGAATACGGATTCGTATACAATCTTCGGAACTACGCGATCCATGGCGGCACTGTTGTATCAAGGATCCACGGTGAGATCGGTTGTCAGTACATTCAGCCTTTGGCGAACCGGGATCGCTTGCTTTCCGATTACCGGAAATGGAAAACGAACGAAATAGACCTTCTCCTTCGGCAGCCGGAATATTTCGATTTATACCCTATCTTTCAAAAAGCATACAGCGCCATCCAATCCTTGCACTATAACATGATGGATGCGCAGCTTACGACGCAGACGATTGCAGACTGCGACCTCTTGACAGCGCTCCATCACAGGATGCTTTCTTTGAACAGTGAACCCGGCTCATGGGATATCATTGAATTTTTCGACTGTCACGGAGATCCTTGCAATTTGAGCGATATTGCCGCAGCCAAATTCAAAAGCTGCAGCAGATGTCATGCGACATGGAACGCATACCCCATCATAAAAAGCAGAGCGGAAATGCTGTTGCACAGCCAAACAAAATAAACCAATATACATATCGATTTTGAAAACTTTCTGACATACAAAACGCCCCGCGGCGGAGCAAAAGCTCCGCCGCGGGGATTTCTTCAATTTTTCAAAATCACGGCTCTTGCCAAAGAGCGATGCGGGTGCAGAAGAAATTCAATCCGCCGCCGAACTGCACGAAGAGGCGGCCATCCTGCATGGGTGAAAGCGTCATCTCGGTATCCTTGCCCCAACCGTCGAAGAGTGCGAATTTCAGGTCCGTCACCTCATAAAAAAGAAGATCGGCACGGCTTCCTTTGTAGCGTTTATTGCGGATACGCGTCAGGACCGCCAGTCCGCCTTCTGGGCTGAACGGGAGATCGCCCGCGCCGTTGCACAGCACGGACTGCACCTTCACGCGCAGCACTTTTTTGAGCTTGGGGAAGCGCTCCGAAAAGCCCTCGATGCAGCCCGAATAGTCGTTATCCGTGCGCTTGGGGTTCTTGGACGAGATGCCGAAGCAGATGCAGACATTCCCCTCCCCATCCCGTTCAAAGGACGGACAGTTGGAGTATTCCATCTCCCGCATCTCGGAAAGATCGACCACGGGATCGTAGCCCGTAAAAAATAGCTTTTTCTCCCCTCCCCCGCAGATCTCCAGGGTGCAGATATCACAGCAGAGCGCCATGCGGGCATCGAAACGATCGTACTCAGCGGGCTCGCCGCCCTCTTTTTGCACGCGGAGCGCGTCGAGGCTCAGCGTCTCTGCCGCCCGCGCCGCCAGCACGAGGCAGCCGTCCTCGATGAGAAAGCCGTTCTCCGACTTGACGGCTTTGAGGCGCAACTCAAGAACATCCTCGGCGGGAAAACAAAAGACGTCGCAGTTTTCCAGCACGAGCTCTATCCCGCTGCCCGCGGGAAGATCGTCTTTTGAAAAGCGCATAAAAGAGCCTCCTTTCGCTTATTCCGCAAGTGCGATCCGTTTGCAGGAAAAATGTACTTCCGTGCCCAAACGGACATAATAAGTTCCGTCACGGTCAGGACAGACCACGAGCTCCGTCTCCTTGCCCCACTTTTTCGGGATCTCAAACACAAGTTCCGTCACGCCGCCGAAGGCAAAGGAGACGCGCGCTCCCTGATACCGCTTGTTGAGGAGGCGCCCCGTGATCGCGACGCCGTCCTTTACGGAAGACATCCCCGTGGCATACCACTCGTTGGAGACAGATTCGACGGCAAGGCGCATCTCTCCCGAAAAATCGGGGAAACGGGCGTCGAAGCCCTCGATGTAGCGGCCGTAGGCGTTGGGCTCATGCTCCTCTTCACGGGAGGACTTGCCGAACAGCAGGACGAGATCGCCCGCTTCGTTGAGCTCGGCGGAAAACCCGCCGACGCCGCCTTCGCCCGCGTCCTCCGTCAAAAGAGTGCCGCAGTCGAAGAAGCGCTCCCCCTCTTTCGTGCGGAAGAGCAGCAGTTCGACATCGCACCAGCCCTTCATGACGTTTCCCCAAAAGGACTCATCCTCCCCCTCGTCGAGCCAGGGGTCCGACGTCTCCCGCCAGCGCTTTCCGTCCTAGATCGGAAGAGCGTCGTG
>URMI01000168.1 GCA_900548845.1 uncultured Clostridia bacterium
GATCCCCTCCGCATCGACAACGTACCACTTTCTCTCAACCGTCTGAGCATTTGCCATATAGGTTTTCATATTTGTGTACTCCTTGATTTGCCTGAATCATTCCGTTATCGTTGCTGTTTAGCAGGGGCTGTGCCTCGAGAAACGATTTACTCCTTCATTATAGGCAAGAAAAAAAGTTCCGTCAAGCTGTTTTGAGTTGCGATTTTTAATTTTTTCCCGAAAAGGGCAAATTTTTTGTTCGCCCCTGAATAAACGGAAAGCAGTGATTTTTTTCACGCGAAATCCCCCCTTTCGCCGCATTTTTTGTTTTGTTCCTTACCATTTCAGGCCGTTCGGAAATGCCGCCGCGCGTCCGCAGTCTGCGGGCGCGCGGCGGTTTCCCTTATATGTCTCACTTCCTCGGCGGGATGCTCTTTACCACTCTTGCGGGATTGCCCACGGCAAGGGAATTTGACGGGATATCCTTCACCACGACGCTGCCGCCGCCGATGACGACGTTGCTGCCGATGGTGACGCCCGGCATCACCTTGACGCCCCCGCCGATCCACACGTCGTCGCCCACCGTGATGGGAACGCCCGTTTCGACGCCGCTGTTGCGAAGGTCCGCTTCAAGCGGATGATTGACGGCATAAAAGCCGCATTGGGGCGCGATGAACACGTTATTGCCGAACGTGATGGGCGCGCAGTCCAGAAACACGCAGTCGTAGTTGACGAAGAAGTTGTCGCCCGCGTGCACGTTGAATCCGTAATCGATGCGGATGTTCTTTTCGACGAGCGGGTTTTCGCCCAGCGAGCCGAACAGTTCGCGCAAAATGCGCTCACGCTTTTCCGTCTCGGTTCGCCCCGTCCCGTTGTACTCGTCGCACAGCTCCACGGCGCGGATGTGCGCCGCCCGCACTTCGGGGTCGGTGTAGTCGTAAAGTTCGCCGTCTTTGAGTTTCTGAAGTTCGCTTTTCATCTCTTTCTTCCTCGAAAAAGCGGAGCAGCCTTCGCGCTCCGCATATTTTCATAAAACAACTTTGTTTTTCGCCTCGCTCACGGAAATTGCCTCCGAGCCGAAGGCGAACGTCGGGTTTTCCTCTCCTCACGGAAATTGCTTTTGGAAGTACAAAAGCAATTTCGTGAACTTTCTCCAAAATGCGCCGCAAGCAAAACCACGCTTTTGCGCAGCGGAACTCAATTCACGCATACTTGCGCTCAGGCGGAAAGGTACAGCGGCGCGCGGCTCTGATCGTTGCCAATTGCGCGCCGCAGGAAAACCGGACGCAGAGCCGAAGGCGAACGTCGGGTTTTCCTCCCCTCACGGAAATTGCTTTTGTCGGTTCAAAAGCAATTTCGTGAACTTTTTCGTGAACTTATTCCAAAACCGCCTTGATCCTTCTCACGCCCGCCGAGGAGGACTGCTCCTTGACGATCTTGAAGTGCCCTAAAACGCCCGTGCTCGCGACGTGAGGCCCGCCGCACATCTCCTTCGAGAAGTCGCCGATGGAATACGTCTTCACAACGTCGCCGTACTTGCTGTCGAAGACGCCCACAAAGTGCTCTGCCCGCGCCTCGTCGAGGCTCATCTCCTTGTAGACGACGGGGATATCTTCCTTGATCTTCTCGTTCACAAGGTCCTCGACGGCGGCGATCTCCTCCTTCGTCATGGGGCGCTCGAAGTTGAAGTCGAAGCGCATCCTTTCATCCGTGATGTTGCTGCCCTTCTGGTTGCAGTCGGGGGAGAGCACCGTCTTTAACGCGGCGTTGAGAAGGTGGGTCGCGGTGTGGTACTTGGTCGCCATTTCGGAATGGCTCTCAAGCCCGCCCTTGAACTGCCCGCCCGCAAGGACGCGGCTCTTTTCCTGGTGCTCTTTGAAGGCGGCGTCGAAGCCCTCCCTGTCCACCGTCAGCCCGCGCTCCAAGGCGAGCTCTTCGGTGAGTTCGAGGGGGAAGCCGTAGGTATCGTAGAGGCGGAACGCTTGCTTGCCGCCGATGACCGTTTCTTTAACGTAGGCAGGGTCCTTCTGCGCCATGAAGGCGTTCTTGCGCTCGAGCCCCTGCACGCACTTTTCAAATTCCTTGATTCCCTGCGCGAGGGTGGCTTCGAAGCGGTCTGCCTCGTTCTTGATCTCGGAGAGGATATACTCCTTCTTCTCGTGCAGGTTGGGGTATGCCTCGCCGTACACTTCGTCGATGAAGATGGCGGCGCACGCCAAAAGGGCGCTCGTCTCCACGCCGAGCTGGCGGCAGTAGCGGATGGCGCGGCGCATGATGCGGCGTAAGATATAGCCCGCGCCCGTGTTGGAGGGCAGGATGCCGTCCTTATCGCCGATGAGCATCACCGTCGTGCGCGTGTGGTCGGCGATGATGCGCATCGCCTTGCGCGCCTCTTCGTCCTCGTCGTACTTCTTGCCCGAAATTTCTTCGAGCTTTTCAATAACGGGCAGAAAGAGGTCGGTCTTATATCCGTCCGAAAGCCCATTGAGGAAGAGCAGCATCCGATCGAGCCCGAAGCCCGTATCGACGTTCTTGTTCTCAAGCGGCACATAACCCGTCTCCGTCTTGCGGTACTGCATATAGACGTCATTGCCGATCTCCACATAGTCGTCGGGGAAGACGGGGTCTTCCTTCTCCTCGTCGATGGGGTAGAACCACTCGTTGTCGGGGCCGCAGGGGGTGCCCACGGTGCCCTCAAGCTCCCACCAGTTGTCGCTCTTGGGGAGGAAGAAGATGTGCTCGGGCAAAATGCCGAGACCCTTCAGAAGGTCGGCGGTCTCCTCGTCGCGGGGGGCGCTCTCGTTGCCCTCGAACACCGTCGAGCAGATTTTATTCTTGTCGAGCCCGAACTCCTTCGTGAGGAGCTCGAACGTCCATGCCGTCTTTTCCTTCTTGAAATAGTCGCCGAGCGACCAGTTGCCCATCATCTCGAAGAAGGTGAAGTGGGAGGCGTCGCCGACGGAATCGATATCGACGGTGCGCACGCAGCCCTGCACGTTGCACAGCCGCTTGCCCGCGGGGTGTGTTTTGCCCAAAAGATAGGGCATGAGGGGCTGCATGCCCGCCACGTTGAACATGACGCCCGTACTTCCGTCGCCGATGAGGGAGACGGCGCCGATGTCGGTGTGCCCCTTGCTCTCGTAGAAGGAGAGCCACTTTTGCCTGAGTTGTTTGGATGTGATCTTCATACCGTTTTCTCCAAATTCTTTCAATCGCTTATTTTAGCCGCCGAAAGGGCGTTTGTCAACAAGTTTTGGGGCGGTTTTGCGCGCGAAAACGTCCTTTTCGCTGCCCTCTCCCCGGGGGGAGGCCGCCGGACGCCGCCCGTCAGTTGAGGTCGTTCCGGATCCAGTCTTCAAGCGCCGCTAAAGCCGGGGCCGCGTCGAGGAAGGGCGCGCCCTCGACGGAGACCTCGGTGAAAACCGCGATCTCGGTCTTCCCCCACACGTTCCACGCCATATAGAACTCGACGGCCGCGCCCACCTTCAAGGCGTCGAAGAAGCCGCGCTCCGCAAGCGCACTGTACGTCTCCGCGGGAACGGTGAAGGTGACGCGCCCGCGCTCGTT
>URMI01000169.1 GCA_900548845.1 uncultured Clostridia bacterium
AAAGGAAGGCATCGGGTTTATCGATATCCAGAGAGAGCCCCTTGGACTTGTAGTGCATGGGGATGACGATGGACGGCATGATGCGGTCCACATACTCCTTCGCCTGTTCCGCGTCGATGGTATATTTCCCGCCGACGGGGATGAGAAGGACGTGTACGGGCAAAAGCATTTCGATGAGCGAGGAAGAACATTCTTCCCCCAGGTCGCCCAAATGGCACACTTCGATGCCGTCGAGGCGGAACTTGAAGATGAGGTTCTCGCCGCGCTCTTCGCCGTTTGCGTTATCGTGATAGCTCTTGACGGCGATGATCTCCACGCCGCCGACTTCGTACTGGCCCTCTTTGTCCAGCACGATGGGTTTCCCGCCGACGCCCTTGACGTTGTTATGGTCGTAGTGGCCGTGGCTGACGCTGACGACGTCTGCTTCGACGCGGGGCAACTTGAACCCGACATCCCCGTAAGGGTCGGTCAGGATGCGCGTTCCCGTACTCTCGGTCAGCAAAAAGCAGGAATGTCCCAAATATCGTATTTTCATCTTTCCTCCGAACCCGGACAAACGCGGATGCTCAAAGTAAATTTTTGGGCGGGATCGCCCAGCTCATACTTCAAGGCAGCACTGTGAGCAGCTTCTCCCCGCATGAGGGAATAGAACTTTGTCCGAAGCGGAAGGCGCCCTTCATGCCCGCCTGCTTTCAGGCGCGCGAAGGTATCTTTCCCCCGTTCGAACCGCATGGAAAGGCTTTCCCGCTCCATCGTGAGCGCATCCTCCTCCATGAGAAGGAGAACGGCTTCCCCCTCGTGAGAATAGGAGACGGCGATGCCTTGCTCCGTTGTCCGGAGCGTCCCCTTCGCACGGTAGAGAGAAAGACTTCCCTTGGTATGCGTTTTGATCTCGATCTCACAGTGTTCCACTTTGATCCGATCCTCACCATTATAAAGGATTTTTGTGCGTTTGTAAATAGGATTGTAACAAATTTTTCATTTTTCGCTGAAAAACTTGTCGTGTGCGAGCCGCCCTTCCCTGAGGAGCGCGCGCATCTTCTCCTTATCGTTCGAAGAAAGCGCGTCGCGGTACTCTTCCAGCCTTGCGATGAGGGAAGAAAGTTCGTTGAAAAGCGGCTCCCTGTCATAAAAATACAGGTCGGTCCACAGCGTTTCGTCCACGCCGCCCACGCGCGTCATGTCCTGAAAGCTGCCGCCCGTGAACCCTTTGACGTCGAACGCGAGCGGGCTCTTGCCGTAGGCGTTGGAGACGATGTGCGCAAGCTGCGAGGTGAGCGCGATCTTCTCGTCGTGCTCTCTTGCCGAGCATTCGACGATGCGCGAAAACCCTGCATCCCGCCCAAGCGCTCTTACCCTTTCGAGCGCATTTTCGTCCGTTCCCGCCGCCCGCGTGATGACGAGGTTCTTTCCCTTGTAAAGATCGCGCGAGGCAGATAAAATGCCGCTCGTCTCTTTCCCCGCCATGGGATGCGTGCCGACATAGCGGTATTTTCTCGGCTTGGAGAAGACGGCTTGTTCCACCGCTTCCTTAACGCCGCAGATATCGCACACGATGCAGCCTTCGGGGAAGTCTCCCTCGTCGAGCTCTTTCATCGTGGCGTCGGGAGGAAGCGCGATAAAGACGGCGTCCGCCCCCTCATAGGAAGTCGCTTCCCCGTCGATCATCTGATGTCCGAGGGCGTATTCTATCGGCCCGCGGCTGCGGTTTTTGCCGAGCACAACATGCCCCGCGTCTTTGAGCGCCGCCGCGAGCGACGCCCCGATAATGCCAAGTCCGTATATGACGATCTTCATGTCTCTTCTCTCTTCAAAGCAAATTCATAAGGGAGCTCTTTGCCTTCAGCGCGCTTCTTCGCTCCTTCCAGTCGGGAAGGCAGCTTTCCACCTGCGCCCAGAAGGCGGGGCTGTGGTCGAAGCAAACGGTGTGGCAGAGTTCGTGCACCGCGATATATTCGACGAGCGCCGTCGGCAAAAAGGCGATGCGGAAGGAGTAATGGATGACTCCCTCTCTGCTGCACGAGCCCCATCTTCCGCGCGCGGAGTTGATGCTCACCCCCTGCACGCAAAAGCCAAGGCGCCTCGCAAGCTGGCGGGTGTACATCTCCATCACTTCTCCCGTAAAGCGCTTCAGAAGCCGCACGAGCGACTCTTTCCGCCCCTCCATAGGGAGAAAGACGGTATCGTCCGCGATCCGCGTTCTGCCCGATTTGATCGTGTACGGCGCGCCGAAGAGGACAAGCTCTGCGCCGTCCGAAAGATCGAGAGCGGCGGGGCGAAACTCCAAAAGTTTCTTTTGCAGCCAATCTCTGTGGCGGGAGACGAACTCTTCGATCGTCCTCTCCTGCGTTCCGAGGGGCGCCCGCACGAGCACGCTGCCGTCCCGCTCGATATTGAGCGACATCGTCTTGCGGCGGCTGCGCCTTATCTTGTATGCAATGGGCTCCATACCAACGATTATACCACAAATTGCGGGGAAAGACAACTTTTCCCGGGGGCTTCCCTTGACGTTTTCCCCGGGAACGTGCTATACTGAGCGTATGGAACCTTTGCTGATCAGACAATTTGTTCCCCACGACGTGGAAGCCGGTGTGCCCGCGTCGAAGAGCATCCTCAACCGCGCGCTGCTTCTTGCCGCACTCGCTAAGGGCGATGTGCATTTGGAGTGCGGCGCCTTTTCGGAAGATACCCGCGCCCTGCTTTCCTGCCTTCAGACGCTCGGCATTGAGGTGCGGCGGGAAGAGGACGGCGTCACGGTCAGAGGATGCGGCGGCCGTTTTCCCGAAAAGAACGCCTCTCTTAACGTCATGAGCGCGGGCACGGCGGCGCGCTTTCTGCCCGTCGTCCTCGCCTTTGCGGGGGGAGACTATCGCTTCGAAAGCTCCGATCAGATGAAACGCCGCCCGATGGACGTCCTCTTTGAACTTGAACGGCTCGGCGTTGCCATCGAATATGCCGAAGAGCGCGGGCACTTCCCCTTCCGCCTTATTTCCGAAGGCATCTCTTCCGATATGGCGGTCATCGACACCGACAAGAGCACGCAGTTTGCGAGCGGGCTCCTCATCGCTGCGACTATCCACCCCCGCCCTTTCACCCTTTCTCTCACGGGCGGCCGCACGCAGAGCAGCTATCTGAAGATGACGGAAACCATGCTCCGCTCCTTCGGCGCTGCTTGTGAGCGGGAAGGCGACCGCATCACCGTCTCTGCGCCCAAAGTTTCGCCCGCCCGGTACGCGGTCGAGCCCGACCTTTCGGGGGCGTGCTATCTCTATGCCCTTTCTCTCCTCTTTTCCGTGCGCGTTCTCGTGCGTGGGGTAAAAAAGGACAGTTTGCAGGGCGACGCCGCCTTTTTACGCCTTCTGGAGCGGCGCGGCGTTGTCTTTCTCGAGACAGAGCGCGGGCTGCTTGCAGACGGCACCGAAGTCCGCGGCTTCGACGGTTTTGAAGAGAACTTGCAGGATTTTTCCGACCAGGCGCTCACGGTGGAGATCGGAAGAGCG
>URMI01000170.1 GCA_900548845.1 uncultured Clostridia bacterium
AAAATCACAAAAAATCATTTTGAACAGGTTATAAATATTGTTTTAGCGCAAAAAAATTACGAAGATATTGTTACAGGCAACATTATGGAGAAGAACCGTATCCAAATCTTAAGCTACTATGAGAGTGCCAGTCCATTTCGACAGATCTATAACAAGGATAACCTCAAAGGAACTTTGGAGGTCCAGATTTTTGAGATAATCCATTAAGAAATCGCAGGGAATTTGTAAGTTTTTTATAACTTTACCCGCGCACCGCGCGATCCCCGTTTTTTATAAAAGGAAACAGCTTGAGTTCTCTCAAGCTGTTTCAAAACGCGCCTTGCGGTTAAAGGGCTCCCGCAAAGATTTTGCAAGGCAAACGATTTGTGGGAAAAGGAGGAACCGACGTTACAATAAGGCCTTCGCCGAATGGCGAAGGCCTTCAAAAAACGTCGCGTTCCGACGCTGGAGCTGCTAACCGGATTTGAACCGGTGACCTCGTCCTTACCAAGGACGTGCTCTACCTCCTGAGCCATAGCAGCATTGTTTGCTTGACTTGCGACGCAGTCTCCCGCGTCACAGCTTTCATATCATACCAAAAAGCCGCGTTCAAGTCAAGCGATATTCGCACATTTTCGCAAAAATCCGTGCCTTTTTTTAGGAGATCACAGAACGCCCGCCAACAGGTCGTTCATGTCATATTTTCCCGCAGGCTGCGATGTGAGCCACTCCGCCGCCCGCAGCGCGCCCTCGGCAAATACCATGCGGCTGCGCGCCGAATGGGAGAGGGTGACGATCTCATCCTGACCTGCAAACATGACTTCGTGTTCGCCGACGATGGTGCCGCCGCGCACGGCATGGATGCCGATCTCACGCTTTTCGCGCGCGCCGACGAGCCCGTGCCGCCCATAGACGTTTTCTTTGTTCCCGCCGAAGCCTTCGTTGATGCTCTTTGCGAGCATGAGCGCCGTCCCCGAAGGGGCGTCCTTTTTCATGTTGTGATGGCGTTCGACGATCTCGGCATCGAAAGCATCGCCGAGCACTTCCGCCGCCTTTTTGACGAGCATCTGCAAGAGATTGACGCCGACGGAGAGATTGCCCGTCTGGAACACGGGGATGACGTTTGCAGCCTCACGGATGAGCGCCTCGTCCTCGTCGGAGAACGCCGTGCCCGCAATGACGATGCCGATCTTGCGCGCCTTGCAGAAATCGAGCCGTTCCCTGACGGAGGAAGCGGGGGAGAAGTCGATGACAGCGTCCGCCTCTTCCTTCACTTCCGCAAAGCTTTGATAGACAGGGAAGGGCATGGGGGCGGGGGAGACGTCGACACCCGCCGTCACCGTGACGCCGCGCTCCGAACAGAGCTGCGCGACGTTCCTTCCCATCCTGCCGCATGCGCCGCAGAGGATGACCTTCATGCCTTCACCTCCAGCCCGAACTCTTTCATGGCGTTCAGAAGCACGGCGCGGTGAGGCTCCTCGATCTCCGAAAGGGGCGCGCGGGGCATGCCCGCACGGAACCCGAGCGCGTTCATGCCCGCTTTTGCGGGAATGGGGTTGACCTCGATAAAGCATGCCTTGGAAAGGGGGATGAGCTTATCGTTGCATTCGTTGGCGCGCTTCAGATCGCCTGCAAGGACGGCGTCGCACAGTTCCTTGACGCCTGCGGGAGCGATGTTGGATACGACGGAGATGACCGCAGTTCCCCCCGCCGCCAGGATGGGCATATTGAGGGCGTCTTCGCCCGAATAGAGGTCGCACTTGCCGCGGATGAGTCGCGCCGTTTCCAGCACCTGCGCCATATTCCCGCTCGCTTCCTTGATGCCTGCGATGTTGGGGATCCCGGCGATCTTCGCCATCGTTTCGGGCAGGATATTGACGCCCGTGCGGCCCGGCACATTGTAGCAGATGACAGGGAGCTTCGTCGCCTCCGCAATGGCCTTATAGTAGGCGAAAAGGCCGTTCTGCGTACACTTGTTGTAGTAGGGCGTGACGGCGAGGATGCCGTCCGCACCCAGCTTTTCGGCGCGGATGGTGCCTTCGACCGCCTTCTGTGTGTTGTTGCTGCCCGTGCCGATGACGATCTTGACGCGGCCCGCCGCCTTTTTGACGGCATAGCGGATGAGCGCTTCCTTCTCGTCTTCGGTCATGGTGGCGGGCTCGCCCGTCGTGCCGAGCACGATGAGAGCGTGCGTCCCGCCCGCGATCTGGTATTCCATCATCTCGCCGAACGCTTCGAGATCGACGCCGTTTTCGTTGAACGGGGTGATCATCGCCGTTGCAGACCCTCTCAAAAATCCGGTCATGGTATCCTCCCTATATTTCGCCTGAAAAGGCGGTCTCAGTCAAAATATCCCTTTGCCGCAAGCAGCTCTGCAAGCAGCACCGCGCCGCCCGCCGCTCCGCGCAGCGTGTTGTGGGAAAGCCCCACAAAGCGGTAGTCAAACAGCGCATCCTCTCTCAGCCTGCCCGCACTCACCGCCATGCCGTTTTCCAGCATCCTGTCGAGCTTGGGCTGCGGGCGGTTGTCTTCCTCGAAGTAATGAAGGAACTGCTTGGGGGCAGAGGGGAGAGCAAGCTTCTGCGGTTCTCCTTCGAATGCCGACCACGCCTTCAAGATCTCTTCCTTCGTGGGCTTGTTTGCAAACTTCACGAACACCGCCGCCGTGTGGCCGTCCGAAACGGGCACGCGCAGGCACTGCGCCGTGATGACGGGCCCCGCCGCAGGGACGATCGCATCGCCTTCGATGCCGCCCCAGATCTTGAGGGGCTCCTTTTCGCTCTTTTCCTCTTCGCCGCCGATGTAGGGGATGACGTTATCGACGATCTCGGGCATCGTTTCAAACGTCTTGCCTGCCCCCGAGATCGCCTGATAGGTACAGACGGCGCAGCTCTCGATGCCGAACTTCTTCAGAGGGTGAAGAAGGGGGACATAGGACTGCAGGGAACAGTTGCTCTTGACGGCGATAAAGCCGCGCTTGGTCCCGAGGCGCTTTCTCTGCGCAGGAATGATCTCAAGGTGTTCGGGATTGACCTCGGGGATGATCATGGGAACGTCGGGCGTAAAGCGGTGCGCCGAATTGTTGGAGACGACGGGGATCTCGAGCTTTGCATATGTTTCCTCGAGGGCGCGGATCTCTTCCTTCTTCATATCGACGGCGCAGAACACGAAATCGACTTTGCCGACAAGGCTCTTTGCATCCGCCGTCGCGTCGAGAACGACCATCTCCTTCGCATACGCGGGGATGGGGCTGGTCATTGCCCATTTATGGCCGACGGCTTCTTCATACGTCTTGCCTGCGGAGCGCGCGCTCGCGAGCAGGGCGACGGGGGTGAACCAGGGGTGGTCTTCAAGCAGCGTCACGAAACGCTGGCCGACCATACCCGTAGCGCCGACAATGGCAACATGGTAGTGTAAATTCTGCATGGATGGACTCCTTTTATAAAATGCTTGAAAACAAAAAGACGGTGAACGATCACCGCCTTGCTCTTTTTCTCGTCCCTTCGAA